>JAAYEG010000020.1 GCA_012728895.1 Methanospirillum sp.
CAAACCTCATGCCAGTTTGGACTATAAGGTGCCCGAAACGGTCTTCGTTGAACGATTGCCGCCGGAACGGATCTTCGGGTACGCACAGAGGTGGTTGTGTGAGTGAAATGATTCCGAGATCCTACAGATGCACGGTCAAACCACAACCTTGAAATAATGTCGGGAAGATGTTGCTGACGAGGTCTGATGGCGCCGGTAGCATCGTACGATCCCGCTGAGAAACACCGCGCCGGACCGGAAGGGGTCCTGCCCGGTGACGAACAGCGGCTCGATCCGAAGCTGGAGCGCCTGACAGTCGGTACGGCGCCGGCGGCCCTTCCATCGTACCTGTTCATCGGCCTCCCCATCTCGTTCACGATCGCCCTCGGGATCATCCTGATCGGGTTCAACGGTGCCGTCACCATCGAATCGGCCGTCCTTCTCGCTCTCGGGGTCATCGGGATCCTGCTCGTCCGTTTCGCCAGCAGGCAGTCCTGAGATGCGAAACGGCCTTCCCGGCTTTTTACGCAGATCCGGTCTGCCCCTGGTCGCCGCGCACACTCCTGCGTGAGGGGGAGATCATACCTTCTCCCAGCCCGTTCCCCCGGTGTCATCCACGCCGGGGAGACGGTCGCAGATCGTGCAGATGACCACTGTCTCGCCGTCGGGAACCAGCATGGTCGTTCGACACGCGCCGCAGCCCTCGCCGAGGCACCGCACGAGCAGCCCGTTTCGACCACTCACCAGCGGGCAGACCCGATCGTGCATCACAAGAGTATTGCGCCCGGTGGAGGTAAAGTTTTCAACCGGCCCGTGAGACCGTCCCCGACCCCCCCTCCAGCGCCCTCGCACGGATACCCGTCCGTTCCGGCGTCCGCCCGCTCACCAGCCCCCGGCGGAGAACGGTCCCCCCCCCTTTTCGGTTTTACGGCCGTCACCGGCCCGTCGGTCATCGAGGGGGGGGGAAACATTTCCCCATTGACGCCCGCCCGACCGTCCCCCGAGAGCCCGAGCACCCGGGCCCGATGCCGGACCATACCGTCCCCGGTCGACGGGGTGCCGGCTATCCACCGTCGCTGCACCCGGGCTCCCGATCGTCGGCTCCGTTCGCGCTGGCGAGGGGGCCCGGAATGGCACCTCCATCGCCGGGACAGGCGGACGGCAGGAACGTCTGAACCCCGATGCGGCCGAAGACGGGAACGGCGTCTCCCGGGAAACCCGCGACAAATCCTTAAGAATCGACCCCTCCCAACGGTGAGTATGCAGATTCCCAAGCTGCTGGCTGTCCGCTTCCTGTCGGCCTGCCTCCTCGTGGCGGTCCTCGCCGGTCTCCTCTCGACCCCCGCCGTCACGGGCGCTGGTATCGCGCCGGTTCCTGCAACAGCGTGCAGGGGCGAGACCTCCAGCCCACCGGTCCTGGCCTCCGCGCCTGGTGTCGTGACCGGTCAGGCCGTCGTCCCCGGCCCGTACACCGTGCCTCCCGGGACAGGGATTTTCACGGTGACATCGGTCGGTCACGTCCCGGTCGGGAGCGACGGCGTGGTGCAGCTCGTGGTCGACAACGGCTGGTCGCCCCTCTTCGGGGACACGTACGTGGACATCAGCTGGGATCCTTCCATCGTGGCGTACCAATCCGCGACGATCAAGGTCCTGAACACGACCGCGGCCGTCTCGAGCGATCGCTCGGTCCGGATCATGCTCGGCGACTTCCGGCGGGGCTATCCCCAGGGTCGCTATCCGCTCGCGGCGATCACGCTCCGAGCACTCCGAGAGGGCACCTCGGTCCTCACCGTCTCGGTCGACCACGTCCGCTACTGGTCGAACGATCTCACGGAGTTCACCGATATCACGGGGACCGCGTCGGGACAGAGCGGTCTCTTCTCAACCGGTCCCCTTCCGATCGAGACCCAGCCGCTCGTCACCTTCACGCAGAACACCCTCGCCCCCGAGTCGTATCCCGTCGATGTCGAGCAGGACGTGGAGACGACGACCGTGGCGATTACGACGACCGTGGCGAGAACGACGCCGACCCCCACGACTGCTCCGCCCACGAGCACCGTCGTCCCGACGGCGACATCGGTGTCCCCGGTGACAACCGGGAACCCTGCAACGCCGGCGAACACCAGCACGTTTGCCCCCGTCTCCACCCGGATCACGAGTTCTCCCCTCCCGGGTTCCCTCCTCTCCCTCGCCGCGCTCTGCGTGGGTGGGCTCGCGTTCCACTGGAGGCGAAGAGATCCATGAGGCTTTCTAAGGACACCAGGGAATGAAATAAGACGCATAATGGTAAATATCACCCGGGACAACAGGTAGGCATGATACCCAGGCAGTGCGGGGGAGGATTGACCGTGCTTTTTTTCATCCTCCTCCTCCTGTTCGCCCCGGGCGTGGGAACTGCCGCGGCGACGGACCCCGGTCCGCCTGCGAGCGCCCCTGGCGAAGCCGGAGAGGACGGTCACCAGCTGGCCGGGTCCCCGGGAGGGGCTGCGCCGGCTGTCGCAGAAGGCGGATGGACGATCGCCGGCAGGGAGGCGGGGCTGGCCCCCTCCGCGGGGCTGTTCCTTCGCGGGTTCCTGCAGCACGGTTCGCCACCACGCGTCCAGGAGGGCCTGGACAGAGGCCAGGACGGGGTGCCGTTCCATCTGTGGGTCCCCGGAGACGTCTTCTCGCTTCACGGAGTCGACCTCTACCGTTACGTGGTGGCGTACTCGCGCGACACGGCCGATGGCCGCGTCCACGGGTGCTACGGCGTGGAACGCGTTGACACGGGCGGCTACACCGTCCCGCAGTTCGTTCACGGCCAGGAGGTCTTCGGGGACGGTTTCCTCGGCGAGCACGATGCGCGGTTCCTGGACCACGTCTCTCTCTTCGAGGTGGCGATCACTGACGGAACCCCCGGAAGGGAGGGAGAGCAGTACAACAGCTCGACCCTGGGCGAGGTCTTCGCGGAGCCGGAGATCACGCCCACCACGACGGCGTCCCCGACTCCCACAACCCCGTCCCCGGTCCCCACAACGGCGCCCCAGGAAACCCCAACCCCGGTCCCGACACCGACACCCACGGCTCCGGGGACGGTGACACCCGGGACCACCGTGGTCCCGATACCGGGCGGCTCGTACTCGCTGGCCCGCGACTCCTACGAAGCCGGGTCCCTGGCCTGGGGGAGGGCGTTCGGGGCGAGCGACCCGGACGAGATACGCCAGCATCTCGTCGAGGCGAAGTCAGGGTTCACGAGCGCCCTTGAAAAGGCCGGGATGGTGAACGACCCTGCGAACCGTGCGAACCTCGCCCTGATCGAGACGGTGGCGAGCGCCTACATCGAGCTGGCGGACGCAGCCCTCGCGATGTACGACGGGGGAGATACCTTCGGAACCGGCCGCACCCGGATCGACGGCGGAGACTACGCGACGGCCGCCACCTCGTTCCTCTCGGCCGGCGACCGCTTCGAGAGCGCCGAGACCCTGTTCCGGAGGGCGTCGGCGGGGCTCCAGTCGGCCTCGTACGCCGGCACGGAGTTCGGGGACGGCACCGCGTACACGGCCGGGATCGTGGCGGTGCTCGACGACAGGGCGGCATACATGGGCGAGTTCACAACCTACGCGCGGGGCTGGCAGCACACGGCACTCGCGTACGCGGCGCGGGTCGAGGGTGACGAGGCGGCGTTCCGCGACGAGGTGCTCCGGGCGATGGATGCCTACGCACGGCTCCAGTCCTCTGCCACGTTCGGCGAGGACGCGAGCAAAAACTACGGTTTGCTGGCAGGGTATCTGACCTGAGTGGCGGGACGGCCCGGCGCCCGCGAAGGCCGTCCTTCCCGCCTGGCAGGATGGCATATTTTTTTGGGGGGGATCGCCCTCTCCACGGGGGGCTCCGCGATCGAGAGAGGGGTGCCCCGGGTCCCCGAGCGATACTTCCGGCGGCGCGGGGATGCCGTGCCGTGGATCCGGCTGAACGACCGGGCGCGGCGCCAGGTCCGGAAGAGCGGACACGATGTTCTGGACCCCGCCGAGAAGAGGTCGATGTCCACGGAAGGTCCGTTCGCGGGTTCGAGCCGGGAGGCTCTGCCATCGCGCCGGGGGCGCACGGGGCGTGGAGTTCCTGGCTCTCTTCGGCCCCCGAAAGGTCACCGGGACGCCGCCGAGCCCAGGCCCCGGGACCGGGGGGACACCGGCATGCGGACGTGGACCCGCGACTCTTCCGTCCTTTGCGGTGATCGTGGCGCGGGCCGGGTGCGACTGGCTCCCGGCACGATCCCAGGGGGCACCGGACCCGGCGAACGCGACCCCGGGGATCTCCCCCATGCTCGTAAAGAACGGCTGCTCCCCAGCGCGGGACCCGCCCGCCGGGACCGGACAGCGCCGACCCCGTACCTGGATCCCGGTCGCCCGCGCCGCGTCCCGGCGCGGGCGCCGATCGGGCGGCGGGTACTCAGCGGACCTTCTGCCCGCTGCGGGAGGGATTCCGATCCCCGACGGGTTGCTCCGCCCCTTCACCGTCACGAGCACGGGCATCGCCTGGGTCGGGGCGGCGCCGGACCGGGATCCGCGTCGGCTCGAAGGCGCTGAACCGGGTCGGATCTTCGGCCCATGTCGGGTGTCGCCGTCCGCGCACCCGCCCCACTCCCTCCTGGCCCGGGGTTCATCGTGACGCCGGTGATGGGGCGGCACGGCTGCGGCCCGGGACTGTCCCCGTTATCGGGCACGCCTGGACGAGACTGGGTGGCACGGCGGTTCCCGGTTGGCCGGCCTTCGGCGGGTCGGAGCTCCCCCCCCAGGACGGGCGGTGGTGTTAATCCGGTGGCGTGACGATACAAGGTGTGAGGAATGGCACGGTCACGGGGAGGCCGACACCGATGAGACACGATCACGATACCACGCGCCCTTCCCTCGCCGGATGGGTCCGGGACCGGGCGATCCCGTTCTCGTTCGAGCCCGGCGGGGGCCTCGATTCAGCCGTCGACCGCGTCGTCGACGCGTGTACAGATCCAGTGGAGGTTCTCGGACTCGGGGAGGGGCTCCACGGTGACCGCGAGATCCTTACCTTCCGCAACCGTCTCTTTCGTCGCCTGGTGGAGTCGCACGGTTACACGGCGATCGCCCTGGAGAGCTCCTATCCCAGGGGGCGCGTCCTTGACGGGTGGATCGACGGGCGCTCGCCCGCTCCCTTCGAGGACGTGCGGGATGACGGGTTCAGCCACGGTTTCGGCCGGCTCGAGGCGAACAGGGAGCTCGCCGAGTGGATGCGGACCTACAACGGCGAGCAGCACCGCTCCACCAGGCTGCGGTTCTACGGGTTCGATGCCCCGACCGAGATGACTCACGCCGACAGCCCCCGGGGGCTCCTCGGGGTCTCTCTCTCCTACCTCGGGGGGATCGACGGTGTTTCCGGCAGCGCGAGGCGGGAACGGATCGACGCCCTCCTCGGCCCCGATACCGAATGGGAGAACCCCGGGGCCATGATGGACCCGTCCCTGTCGATCGGCCGCTCACCGAACGCGGTCGCCCTCCGGGCGGAGACCGAGGATCTCATCTCGGAACTCATGGTCCGCCGGCCCGAACTGGCGGCTGTCACGGGAGAGGAACGGTTCCTGGAGGCCGTCCAGTTCGCGCGGGCCGGGCGGCAGCTCCTCGCCTACCACGCGGCGGTGGCACAGACGGGTGGAAGCGAGCGGACGGCCCGGCTGCTCGGCATGCGCGACGCGATGATGGCCGACAACCTGGCGTACATCGCCGCCCGGGAACGTTCCCGCGGAGGGAGAGTGCTGGTCCACGCCCACAACTCCCACCTGCGGCTCGGACAGGCGGAGTGGGTGCTGGCCGGCACCAGGCTCGCGTGGTGGACGGCGGGAGCGCACCTCGACCTGGTCCTGGGTCGGCGCTACGCGGTGATCGGCACGGCGGTGGGGGTCTCCGTCGGCGCCGGCATCTCCCGGCCGGAGCCCGGAACGCTCGAGGCGCTCCTCGTCGCCGCGCCCGGCCCGGCCCGGTTCGTCCCAACGCGCCGTGGACGGGACCTCCCCGACCCCGGTACCGGGGGGCTCAGGCCCCGTTCCGGCAGCACCGGGAATCCCACCTACTTCCCGCTCACGCCGAAGAGCCCGGCCGAGTACGACTGGCTCGTCGCTTTCGACGAGACGGCTCCCGATCCCGGACTGGGGGAGGTTCACTGACCGATCCCCGGCCCGGGAGGCTGCGCCAACCCGCCAGTCCCGGGGCTGGCGGCGGGGGCCATTGCCAGTGCCGGGTGCCGGCGAAGGGTCCGAACCGACACGTCCAGTGAAGTACGACCGAGCCATCCCGCCGAGCCTGCATTCCCGCCGGTCCTGCAGGGAGGCTGCCCGGGGGATCCCGAACAGCCGCGCAACCGGGATGCGGCAGCGACGACGCTGTCTGGATCTCACCTACTTTTAAACTGCGCCGTCTCGCTCAAGCCCTTCTCACGCGGCGTTGTCGTCGAAATAATGACGGGCCGTGCTTCGGCGGACAGGTGCATGCGACCGTCCTGTCACGGACGAGAGAACGGTGACCCGGGAGCGCCGGGGTACCGGAAACCACGATAAGACACCCCTCTCTCCCTGTCCACCCGGGGTGGTCGAACCGGACCTGACCGCGTGTTTCCCCGGGGCCTCTCTGGACCAGCAGGTTCTCTTCGAGGACCCTGTCCGATGCGAAGGGCCGGATTCTAGAGATAAGGGTGCAAATCCATTACACTAGTTTAAATATCTCCCACGACAATTTCCATGCATGGAGAATCACCGGTTTCACCCGTCACCGGAGCAGTACGCCCGGCAGACGGAGAACGCCCTTGTGCGTGCAGTGGCGGATGGAATCTTCACCCCGACCGAAGCCGAGCACCTCCGGGAGTTCGTGGCGGAGGTCTCGGCGACACGGCACATCACACCGGGCCGGCGGTACAAGCTCGTCTACTTTACAATCTCATGCCGGCGGTTCATGAATCGCCCATACCATGAACTCACGGTGGCCGACCTCTACGAGGGCGTCCGCGCCCTGACCACTGCACGGAAGGAGGACGGCTCGCTTCTCTTCAAGGCGAACTCCCAGCTCGACATGGTGAGCCACATCAAGCGATACGTCCTGTGGCTGATCGAGAACGGGTACTCCACTATCCCAACCGAAAAGGTGCGGAAGATCCGGCTCCCGAAAGCGGACAAGATGACGACCACGGCAGCTGATCTCATCACGGAGGACGAGGTACGTCTGATGATCGACGCGGCCCGGACGACAAAGGACCGTGCCTTCATCGCCTGCCTTTACGAGTCCGGGTGCCGGATCGTCGAGATGGCGAAGCTCACCTGGGGCGATGTCAAATTCGAAGACTGGTGCGCCTGGATCAACGTCGACGAGAAGACCGGGAGGCCGCGCGGAATCCCAATCATCATGGCTCGCCAATACCTCGCTGCCTGGAAGGCGGAGTATCCCCTGCCCATGTCCAGAGACGCCCTCGTCTTTGTCGGCAATATCAATTATAAACCGTTAAAGTACGAGTCCGTCATCAAGCAGCTCCGGATCATCGCGAAGCGCGCCGGGGTGGAGAAACACATCCGGGGACACATATTCCGCCACTCAAGGATAACACACCTCCTTCAACAGGGGGCGGGCGAGACCATTGTCAAGAGGATTGCGTGGGGCGGAGACACCCGGATGCTTGAACGGTACAGTCACTTGACTGACAGCGACACTAGGCAAGCTCTTGCCGAGCTCGCAGGGGTGGCACCGCCGGAGCAGAAACGACGTTCGAAGGCCTTGGAACCAATCCAGTGTCCTCGGTGCGCGGAGATCAATACCCCCGGCACCAATTTCTGTCGGAAATGCGGTCTAGCCCTAACCGAAGAGGCCCTGGAAGAGAAGACGAGCGCATCATCCCAAATCTGGTCCGATCCGAAGTTCAGAGCCGAGCATGAGGAAGCGGTGCGGCGGATGGAGGCAAAGAGCCTCTGACCCAATGCCCATTTCCGCATCTCACGCCTTTCTCATTCCCGCTTCCCACTCGGCCGCTGTCTCGGGGATTATCAACGGGTCTGGCAGGACAGTATCGTATAACCGAGCGATGTCCTCAAAGGATTCGTTGTTAGTTCCGTAATGCCGAAAGAGCAAACTGCGAAATACCATACTCATCACAGCACGGGGGAAGCAGACTTCGAAGAGTTGAAGGAAGTCCGCCCTCTTCACAAATGCGAGGATCGGCTTCTGTAACGACTGATACTGAAAGAAGCTCACCATGAGGTGGGCAATCACCTCACCCATTGCCATTTCAGCCCGCGGGATTGTGATATAGCCTTCCTCGTCGCTTCCTCGTCCTGCAGACATCAACAGACTCCTAATGACATCCCCCTCGGTCGATGCAGGTCTGATCGCCTTCCCCCAGCGCGATGGCGACACAAGCAGTGCCTCCAGTCCGAGATCCAGCACCTTTTCGATGTACGAGGCTTCCTCGTCAGAGTCTGGCACACACAGTTCCTCAATGCGCTCAACTATCGGTTTCAGTTCCTCGGAGGGCTCTGACGAGTCTAGCGTTTTCAGATACCAGTTGACGAGGTTGCTTTGAAAGAAGCTCGCACGGTAGAGCTCGACCAGCTCGTCACCTTGGAACGTGGAAAATACATAGTCGATGATAGAGGGGCGGTTGACCACATGCCAAATGTTGTCTTTTCCAGGCTGGCTCTCGACCTCGATGAGTCCCTTTGTCCGGAGGTAGCCGAGATGCTGTTTCCTTATCGTCTTCTGGTCTTCAACCTGGAAAATCTCACGCAGATGCATGCGAATGTCCGACTCTGATGTCCTACCGCCTTCAGACATCAGGAGGAATCGCATGATCTCGCGTTTCACAACTCCGTCACCGACCTTCCTCCCCGGCTGCCGCCTGGTGGTATCTCTCATAGTAGTTACTGTGATAGGTCATTTGATAAATATTGCCATACCCTGGGGTATCAATCAGACTCAATGCCATGGGGTATTTTTTGAGAAAGAAACCCGAGGGTGTTTTATTCATTGTATACCGATAATACCCAGTCTTACCAAAGAGTATACTGTGGCAACACTTGATTTTGGGGTTAGGCCGGTGCGGAGAGTGAACTACAACAGGGTTGTGACACTCCCCAAACCGTGGCTGCGGGACAGAGGCATTGAGAATAACGGCGCCGTCTCTTGCAAGATGGACGAGGCCGGCAATCTTGTGCTTTCGCCCGCAATGACGGACGATGAGAAGAAGGATGTAGGCCTGGAACGGGCAGGGGGCAAACCAAAGCCCGTGCCAGCGCACCCCGACGGCAAAACGACGGAGGCAGGCTTGTGTTAGACTCGCCCACGCATAACCCTACCGCGAGGGTTATCCACGGGTTTACGATCCACGCGGAGACGCTCAAGCACCTTGACCCGCTGGAGCGGGCCTGGGCGAAGAAATACATCGCCGAGGGTATCTGGCGCCTCGTGGACAACGACGGGGGCGCGGCGTGACCAGCCGGGAGGCCGCTACCAGCGACCGCGCACTCTGCGCCGACTGTGGCGACATCGTCCCCAACTGGGACTTCTACGATCCCGACAACCTGCAAAACGTTGCCGGGATCCCGGTCTGCAACTGCAGGGCGCGGCGGCTGACGCCGAAAGCGAACGACCTGTAAAATGAGAGGTGTCTTTGACATGAAATACCTCTACTTCTACAGGAATGAGTCTTTCGGTTGGAGGCTCGCATGAGCACCCCCGCCGAGATCCGACGCGCGGTTGGCGACATGGTCGAGCTCAGCGAAGGGGTTGAAGACCAGCTGGTTTGTGCGGAGCGATGGCCCTCGCCCAGGTGCAAGTCTGAGTCCACCTATTGTGGCGAGTTCGGTATGTGCCCGGAAACCCGGCATCTCTTGGATGAGGATCACCCCCCATCCTCGTTCGCGCGGGCGCCCGCGGAGGCCTCGGCATGAGCGGGGCAGCCGGTGAGGCGCCCAGGATTTCAGCGCAGGTCCCGCCCAACTTCGACGCGATCCCCATGGCTCTCCGCGAATACCCACAGTGGGTCCTCTGGAGGTCTGAGCACCGGGCCGATGACCCGAAGCCAACTAAGGTCCCGTGCTACGTCAAGGAGACCGACGACGGACCGCAGCTCCGGCGGGCGAGCACGACCGACCCCACGACCTGGTGCGACTTCGAGACAGTCCTTGCCAACTACGAGCGGTGGCACGAGTACGGGGTTGCTGGGATCGGGTTCGTCTTCAGCGCGAACGACCCCTTCGTCGGGATCGACATTGACACGTTCAACAGCGAGACACTCAACCTGGCTCGCCAGTTCGGCAGCTACGCCGAGACCTCACAGTCCGGGAACGGTCTCCACGTCATCGTGAAGGGCCGGAAGCCCGGCAAGAAGTGCCGCCACGGCCCCTACGAGCTCTACGACGCAGGGCGTTTCTTTGTCATGACTGGCAAGCACATCGCAGGCACGCCCGATGACGTAGTGGAGGCCGATGAGGGCTCCCTGGAAGAGTTCTACCGGCAGGTCGAGCCTGAGTCTGACCCGGAGTCCATCCCGACCCCGAAAGCGCCTTCGACGACCCCGAAGCTGAGTGACAAGAAGATAATCGAGCTTGCCCGGGGGGCGACGAACGGGACAAAGTTCTCGGCGCTCTTCGACGCCGGTAGCACAGCGGAGTACGAGGGCGACGACTCCCGCGCCGACGCAGCCCTCTGTGCGATGCTCGCCTTCTATACGCAGGACGCAGGTCAGATCGACCGGATCTTCAGAGCATCGGCCCTCCTACGGGACAAGTGGAACGAGCCGCGCGGCAGCAAGACCTACGGGGAGGTAACGATCGATCACGCGCTCGGCCTCGGAGGCGACACCTACACCCCACCCAAGCCAAGGAAGACCCAAGCGGTGGTGGGGGTGCCGACGCCTGAGGAGATCCCAGTGATCCTCTCACCCGGCGAGGAGGCCAAGCCTACGATACGCGTTGACGATCGGCAGCTGGGAGACATAGCCCACGAATCCACCCAGGCACTCCTCGCGCGGAACGCGGCCCGCCCCTCCCTGTTCATACGGGCAGGGATAGCGGTGCGGGTGGATCGCGATGAGAAAGGGAGACCTGTGGTGCGGATACTGACGGACACCCACATGAGGGGTGAAATGGCCGCCGCAGCGAAGTACGTCACCGTCTCAGCAGGGCGGAGCGGGGAGCCGAAGGTAACGGCAGTATTCCCTCCGATGGCCGTGGCCCGGCACATCCTCACGGCTCAGGGGCTGTGCGCGTTGTTCCCCTCGCTCCGGGGCATCATCGAGAGCCCGAGCATCGGGACGGACGGCAACCTGATCACGCGGCCCGGATACGACCCCGTTTCGGGGCTCTACTATGCGCCCTGTAACGGGTTCACCGTGCCGGAGGTGCCCGAGCACCCCACGACCGCTCAGATAGCGGAAGCGGGAGCATTCGTCAAAGAGTGTGTCTGCGATTTCCCATTTGTAGTGGACACACTCGAGGACGGCACTCAGGTCGAGGCGAGCAGGGCGAACGCGATCGCGGGGCTCATCTCCACGATCGTTCGGCCCATGATCCGGGGCCGCACCCCGCTGCTCCTCTTCGACAAACCCCAGAGCGGTACGGGGGCCTCCCTCCTCGCGGAGTTCATTGTGAGGGTTGCAACGGGGACAAGTGCCGCCATGACCCAAATTCCTGAGAACGGCGATGAGTGGGACAAGCGGCTTCTCGCGGAACTCATGGAAGGACGGACGGTGATCGTATTTGACAACATCACAGGCGTACTGAAGGCCCGTCAGTTGGCGACGGCTATCACGCAGCCAACGTACAACGGACGGATCCTCGGACAGACACAGATGGCACGGGTGGACAACTGCCCTTGCTGGATCGCAACGGGGATCAATATCACGCTCGGCGGGGATCTCCCCCGGCGAGCCGTATGGATCAAAATGAACGCCGACGACCCCCGGCCGTGGCTCCGGAAGGTGACGTTCACACACACCCCTCTCCTCGAGTGGGGCGAGCGGGATCGGGGCCGGATCATTGCGGCGATCCTCACCCTCGCCCGCGCATGGCACCTCCGTGGACGCCCCGTACCGAAGGAGACCCCGATCATCGGGGGCTTCGAGGACTGGTGCCGGGTACTCGGCGGCATTCTGTACGTGGCCGGGATCGACGGCTTCCTCCTGAACCTCGACAAAGAGTACGAAGAGGGCGACGTGGACGGCCCGCAGTGGGGCGGGTTCCTCGCGAAGTGGCATGCGATCCACGGGGAAGAGCCGATCACGGTGGCTGCGCTCGTGCGGGAGCTGATGCAGGGCGCGATCGGAGATTACCCGGAGGGCACCCTGTTCAATGCATCCCCAGACGAGCTCCGAGGCGCCCTGACTGGCAACGGCCCCGCGAACAAGAGGATCGGTGAGATGCTCCGAAGCCGGAAGGAGACACGGTTCGACACGGGATATAAACTCGTCCGGGCCAAGACGAAAGAGCATGGCGCGGCGCGGTGGGTGGTGGTGAACGTGTGCCCCGCCCCCGCACCATTTCCCTCCGCCATCCCGACCTCCCCTACGGACTCTCGAACCCTCGAACCGGGACAGGCACACCTCTAAGGGGGAGAGTAACTAGAGCGGGGAGAGTATCCTGCCCCTGCCCTGTTTCTACTATACTCCTTCACAGAGGAAGGGGGGGGGGATGTTTTGAAATCTGACGAGGGGGACGATACTCTCCCTGCTCTCCCCTTCCCTCCTTCACCTGTGGAAGTAAATGGGCGAAAAGAGGCCGCGGATTCTCATATACCTCGGACCTCTGCTCCCCTTTCTGAACCGGCCCCGAAGCATCTTTCAAAATAAGTCTCCCCTATTTCCAGGATCTACGAACTATTCTGCCATGCGTGACAGGAGTTACTTTCACAACTCTTGGCGACGCTCGAGGACAATGGCGACGAGGTGTCAGTATCATCAAGCTCAGAACGACCGGGTTTCAACACAGGCATTAACCACATGATCATCGACGAGGCTCTCATCACGGACTGGTGTAGTTCCAGGCTCGAATGAGTACTCCAAGATAGTGCGTCAACCCCAGATCACTGTCCGAAAAACCCCAAAAATTTATACGGGCGGTATGGACGGGGCCGGCCGGCGTTCCTCGGAACTTTTTCTTAGTCCTGGCAGAGGTTTCTCGAGGCCGGCGGTGGCTCGAGGGGCCGGCCCCGTCCCGTGGTGGCTGGCCACGACTCCTGCCGGCGCCCTCCGGGGACGGGTGTGCCCCCCGTCGCGCTCGTTTGGTAATGTTGTTTAATTATTTTGAATAGTTTTATCTATTGAATGCATTTCCGTCGACATTTTTATTTTCATCGAGTCCGGGACCCCTCCCCCCTCCCCCCCCCTCATGAGTGAGGGGGGAGGGGGGGGGTGGTCCCCCCGTGTTTTTTTCTCTCCTCCTCTCCGCATGCCGGCATCAGTCCAG
>JAAYEG010000021.1 GCA_012728895.1 Methanospirillum sp.
CCGGCGGGCATCCGTGGATCCGGGTGTAGCGAAGGATCTGATAGACCCGTTCGCGGCTGATGTGGTAACGTGCGGCGATGGACGAGACATCCTCGCCACGATGATAGGAGGAGACAATCTCCCCGGGATCATCAGCCCCCAACTTCTGCATTCACCCGGTCTCATCGGGTGTCAAGTAATTATGAGATCCTACACTATGTCTCGGGGAGGTTCCTCAAGTTCCACAACACATGGCATATCAAGCCCGGTAAGAACTATATCCGCGGATTGACGACAGGCTCGACCTCGAATTCGGGGATACTGATCGGTGGATGGGGGGGTGACATCCCCCATGACCTGCATCATGACCGGTGGAAGGGTTTCAGATTTCCGCCGCCCGGGGATGTTGCTAATCCCGATTCGTTACTGGTCGATTGAATGCCGTAAAGAGGGAAAAAAGGGCAAGCATGGATGAGGTCCTGTGAGTGAAATGAATTCGAGACTCCGCCGCTCGCTCCTTCTCCACCACCCTTTTATAGCGTACTCACCGATGTTTCCTAGCACAGGGCTCGTGGTCTAGCGGTCATGACGACGCCCTTACACGGCGTAGATCACCGGTTCGATCCCGGTCGGGCCCATCTTCATCTCTCTGTGATCAGGAGATGATGCTCATGATCGAGCGAAAGCCTTCGCCTTTTCTGTCTGAGCAGCGCACCATCTGGACTCTTTTGAGGTCGACATCTTCGGTCGTGCGGCATACCATGCAGTATGCGAGGGCTGGGGACTCTTTCCAGGAGCCGTTCTCCAGGAACGCCCTGGACGAGACGCAGAATCGGCAACGGTCAAGTCCGACGTGCACCCCAGGACGGCACGTGACTCTTCCGTCGACCACCGCGAGCTCCCGGTGATTCGCCTCAGTCATACCAGTCCGCCCGGTATCCGACCGCCGTAATCGCGGCATCCATCCTCTTTCGCCACGTCGCGTCGTTCTCCCCGTCGCCGCTGTCCCAGAGTGCTACCAGGATGGGATCGTCGCTCAACAGGGAACGGCGTCCTCCGACGTGCCCTCGCTCGACGCCGCCGGAATCGAAGACGCGCATCGAGGCACATCTGTATTCACGGCAGAGCCTCGGGCGGGTCTGGTAACAGGCGCAGATCGCCTCGTCCAATGCGGTTCTGACCAGGAAGGGACAGGCCTCACCTGAGGGCACGGACCCACGATACTCGTCAGCAATCTCGGCCCGGAAGGACTCATGGCGCACGGCTTCCTGGCAGTCGAAATGCCGCCCGGTCACCCGGCGGACGATAGAGATCGATCTGCCCAGGCTGGAACAGCAGCGTCCACAACTCGTGCACACAAACGAAACCGCCATCGATCCCCGTTGGCCGTGAGAGAGTTTCATGTTTTTCCCGGGTCGCCCTTCGGAAAGCGCTTATTTCCTCATGCCTAATGTTTCGGGGATGACTTCGCCTGTCATCCTCGCCGACGGACTCGTGAAGAGATACGGCAATCTCGTGGCCGTGGACAGTGTCTCGTTCAGGGTCGACGAGGGGGAGGTCTTCGGTATCCTCGGGCCGAATGGGGCGGGGAAGACCTCTATCATACGGATGATATCCTGCACCTCCCCCGTGACGAGCGGTCGGCTCGAAGTACTGGGCCTCCCCGTTGACGGGTTTCCTCGCGATATCAAGGCCCGAATCGGCGTGGTCTCACAGGAGAACAACCTCGACCCGGACCTGTCGGTCTACGAGAACCTGACCGTCTTCGCACGTTTCTTCGAGATCAACCGGGCTGAGGCATCAAGGAGGGCTGACGAACTGATCGGGTTCTTCGGGCTCTCCGAGAAGCGTGATACGGTGATAGAGTCCCTCTCCGGGGGGATGAAGCGACGTCTCACGATTGCCCGGGCCCTGATTAACCGTCCTTCCCTCGTGATCCTGGACGAGCCGACGACCGGACTCGACCCGCAAGCCCGTGCCCTGATATGGGAACGGCTCAGGGCACTCCGGTCAGACGGCGCTACTATCATCCTCTCGACCCACTACCTCGAGGAGGCGGAGAGGTTCTGTGATCGTCTCGTGATCCTGGACCGGGGGAAGATACTGCTCACGGGCAGTCCCGGCGAGATCATCTCGGAACGAATGAGCCGGGCCCTTATCGAGATCATGAACGAACCAGACGTTCGGGCCTGGCTCGATCAGGAGGGTATATCGTACGAAGTCTACGGGGATCTTCTCCAGATCACGACAGACACCCCGGAAGATTTCGTACGAAGGATCGTGGCAGCCTGCACCCCCCAGCGTCTCCTTGTACGGAACTCGACCCTCGAGGACGTATTTCTCCGTCAGACCGGCAGGAGGCTGATAAGATGATGCACGGTCCAGTTTCGCGCCGGGTAGTTCACGTCTGGGGGAGGAATTTCCACGTTTTCCTGCGGACCTGGCAGGTCTCGTTTCTCCCGCCGATCTTCGATTCGCTATTCTTCATGCTCGCTCTCGGGTACGGGCTGGGTCAATTCGTTCAGGACATCGGTGGCGTTGACTACCCCCGCTTCGTCGCGCCCGCGATCGTGGCCATCGGGATCATGAATGCCTCGTACTACGAAACGACCTACGGCTCGTTTGTCCGGATGTACTACCAGAAGACGTTCGATGCGCTGATCGCGACCCCTGTCACGATCGAGGAGGTGATCGTGGGGGAGATCCTGTGGGGAGGGACCAAAGCAGTCATCTACACTGCCCTGATACTTCCGATCCTCGCGCTCTTCGGGGTGATCAGCCTGCCGGGTTCACTCCTCCTCCTGCCGCTCGGGCTGCTCGGAGGGCTCCTCTTCGGGGCGATCGGCCTCTGCTTCACGGCATGGACGCCGTCGATCGACACGCTCAACTACCCCTCGTTCCTTCTTATCACGCCGATGATGGTTCTCTCGGGGACTTTTTTTCCGCTCGACAGCCTGCCGTCCACCGTTCAGTACATTGCGTTCGCGCTCCTGCCGCTCGCCCACCTGGTTTCGCTCGCCAGGGCTCTGACCCTGCCTTCGACGGCGCCGTTCGCGTTCTTCAGCCTGTCCTGGCTGGTTGTCGCAACGGGCCTGGTGATGCTCCTCTCGGTCCGGTTGATGAGAAGGCGCCTGGTGGTCTAACGTCGGCCTCGATCAAGGGCGAACCCGAGAGCGACGAGACAGACGAGCCATCCGAATCCCGGCGATCCCGTCGGGGTCGGAAGGGAGTTACCCGACCCCTTCAGGGGGAGCTCGTCGATATTAGTCCCATGGAGAATGTACGGGGAGTCGCAGAACCCGTCGCCGTCTGCGTCCGGCGTCAGATCCGAGAAACCCCTCCCCTTCGAGGAACCCCAGTAATTTCCGCCGCGGGACGGCCCCCCCGCGATGTTGGGGCCGGCGGATACCGGGAGCGACCAGGTGTTGCTGTCGAGGTCCTGGACCCGGGTGTTGTTCACGTTCGAGAAAAAATTATCTGCGATAATGTTGTGGCTTGTCATGAAGCAGTCGATGCCGAATGCCCCGTTATCCTGGACCGTGTTCCCGAGCATCCGGTTCCTGTTCGACACGATCAGCATCAAACCGTTGTGATCGTTTCCCGCGACAGTGTTCGCCTCGATCCGGTTGTCCTCGCTGACGTCCGAGATAACGATCCCCGAGCCCTGGTTATCTCGAACCGTGCAGTTGCTCACCTCCGAGTGAACGACGGTGAATAGGTAGATACCGTGGTCGAGATTCTCCCGCGCGGTGATCTGCCTGAGGGCGAGGCTCGAGACGTCCGTCGCGTGGATCCCGTAGAAGCAGTTCTGGACCGTGATGTTGTTGATCTGCACCCGGTCGGCGAGTCTATCCTCAGACCCTCTAACCCATATCCCAGGTTTATCTGTCCCGCCACCGGAGATGGTGTGGCCGTCTCCTTCTATCACGACGTCCGATGCGATGAGCTCGATCACCGCGTTCTCACCTGATCCCACGATATCCGCCCCGAGGTGGTAAGAGCCGGGTTCTGTGACAACGAAAGGACCTGTGATGGATATGGCGTGGGCACAGGCGAAGAGTGTCAGCAGAACAAGGGCCAGCAAGAGAAGCGGGCGGATCATGATGACGATTGCTCTGTCCTGATACTACATACGGCTTTTCCACGGATCACCCCTGTGCCTGTCAGTCCCGACGAGACAATAGCCACAGTGCTTTCCACGCATGCCTTCGATGGTGCCGCATCATTCATCTCGCCCTCCCCCACGCATTCAGATCCCCTCTGCGTTACTATTCCCCGTTTCATCCCTCTTTTTTCCAGGCAAGACGACTCTCTTCATGGCAGGGCTCGATCGGATCGTCGCCGATGAGGCCCACTGGTTTCCGCTGGGCGGTGCCGTAACCCGTTATTACCCTGACAAATTTGCCGACAGCGCGATCGAGGACCGAATCGCCTGTGTCGACGTGAAGAAGGGGCGTACGGGCGAGCTTGCCCGGGGTAGCAATCATGATCAGGCGATCAATACCGATTCTGGAGAGGACTTCCGGCGAGCAGACCTGTGTTCCGCGCCCGAGTATGAACCCCTGCGCTCCGATAACGGAGAGGACGAGACGGGCCTCGGGGTGATGGTCGAGCAGGGCGAGGAGGTCGGACTCGGTGAGATCTGTCCCGATGAGCCGGCCGTCAAGAACCGCGTCGAACCCAAGGAGGGTCTTTCCAAGACCCAATTTGTCTGTGATCGCAGCCGTGGTTGTCCCCGGGCCCAGTACGTAGAGAACATTTGGCCGCATCGCGTCCGCGATGAAGGCCCCAATCGCGTTCCGTGCCCTCTCCTCGTCGGCTTCTTCGAAGACCTGCTTTGCCGCCTGAACAAGGCCCGGCGCAGACGGGGTCCTGACGACGGCGTGAAGCTCGGTCTGGAACTCGCCTCCCCGGTATGCTTCTTCGTTCACGTCGATCACTTCAGCGTCTGTGAGGTGTGGGGGTCCCTCCGTGAGGATGATCCGGGAGACAGCTCCCGGGTCGAGCGCGAATACCGAGGAGTACATCTTGACCCCCGCCGGGATGCCCAGGATGGGTATCGCGGTCCCGACGGCGTCCGCAACGTCCCGGGCGGTTCCATCACCACCGCAGAATAGGATGAGATCGGCCCCTGCGGCCAGGAATGCTCTGCACACGGCCCGGGTATCATCCGCGGACGACGGGTCATCCGGTTCGTACAAGCAGTAGAGATCGAGGATACCCGCCTCGCGTAACGAGAACTCGCCCATGAATCCCGACGCCGTGACGAACTCGACCCCACTGCCGGAGAGTGGACCGATGGCTTGTGCAGCCCTGCGGGGTGCGAGCGGCTCCGCCCCCAGGGCGAGCGCCCGGGCAGCAAGGCCGTCCGTTCCCTTCAGCCCGACGCGGCCTCCAAGTCCCGCGACCGGGTTGACCACGACGCCGATCTTGCGGAACGCCGGCACGTTCACGCGACTTTTGGTAATCTCGAGAGGGCGTCTCGGATCAGATCCTCGGGATAGTCGTAATCAGGGAGGCGACCCGCGTAGTAGGCCTCGTACGAGGTGAGATCGAAGTGTCCATGGCCGGAGTTGTTGAAGAGGATCGTCTTCGCCTCCCCTGTCTTGCGACATTCCAGGGCGACATCAATCGCGGTCCGTATCGCATGGGCCGCTTCGGGGGCCGGAATGATCCCCTCTGTCCTGGCGAAGGTCTGGGCGGCATCGAAGACCTCGTTCTGGTAGACCGAGACCGCTCGAGCAACCCCGTCCCTGACCAGCCGGGAGACCAGCGGCGAGTCACCGTGGTACCGGAGGCCGCCGGCATGGATCGCGGGGGGCACGAAGTCGTGGCCGAGAGTGTACATCATCAGCATCGGCGTCAAACCGGCCTCGTCCCCGTAGTCGTACGCGTAGAGCCCCTTCGTGAGCGTGGGGCATGCTGCCGGTTCCACGCCGATGATATCCACATCGGGGTGCGAACCCTTCAGCTTATCCCCGGCGAACGGGAATGCCGTTCCTGCGAAGTTCGAGCCCCCGCCTACGCATCCGATAACAACATCCGGGTACTCCTCGATCGAGGCGAGCTGCTCGCGAGCTTCAAGCCCGATTACGGTCTGGTGCAGACAGACATGGTTCAGGACAGAGCCGAGCGAGTAATTGGTATTGGCGTGGGTCGCCGCATCCTCGACGGCCTCGGATATCGCTATACCGAGGCTCCCCGGAGTGTCCGGGTCCCTCTCGAGGACGGCCCTGCCGGACGCTGTCAGATTCGTCGGGCTCGGGTGGCATTCCGCCCCCCAGACCTGCATCATAAGCTTGCGGTAGGGCTTCTGGTCGTACGAAGCACGGACCATGTAGACCGTGCACTCCATCTCGAAATGCGCGGTAGCGAACGCGAGTGCGGAGCCCCATTGACCGGCGCCTGTCTCGGTCGCAAGCCTCTCGATCCCTGCCTCCCTGTTGTAGAACGCCTGCGGGACTGCCGTATTCGGCTTGTGGCTCCCTGCAGGGCTGAGCCCCTCGTACTTATAGTAGATTTTTGCCGGGGTCTTGAGGTGCTGCTCGAGGCGTCGGGCGCGATAGAGAGGGCTCGGTCGCCAGATCCGGAGTATGTCCATCACCTCTTCGGGGATGTCGATGAACCGCTCGCTCGCCATCTCCTGGCGGATCAGCTCCATCGGGAAGATCGCCGAGAGGTCCCCGGGTGTTGCAGGTTTTCCCGTCTTCGGGTTGAGTGGCGGATCAAGCGGGGAGGGCAGATCGGCCTGGATGTTGTACCACCGACGGGGCATCTGCTCCTCGTCAAGGTGGATCTTGTTCTGCATGTTCATTCCTTGATCTGTACGGATTTATACATTACTGTCGA
The DNA here is from genome assembly GCA_012728895.1 of Methanospirillum sp. GTDB lineage: Archaea > Halobacteriota > Methanomicrobia > Methanomicrobiales > Methanospirillaceae > UBA288. Next base: position 6,829 of record JAAYEG010000021.1, read on the forward strand.
GTAAAGGAACGAGTGGTGGTCAGAATGGCATAAATGTGCTTCGATGTAACATCGCCCCGGTTCACGTCGAGGTTGTCCTGCGCCCGCATAACGACCGGCGGGGTGCCTCGCTGGTGGGGTTCGATAGCGATCTGCGGATGGCATCGATTACCGTATCGATGGGGGGGACGGATCAGCCGCACACGCCCTTGGGCCTGCTGGGCCTGCGCATGCGCCGTTGGAGGGTGAGACAGGGTGATCCTCCAGCAGCGAGCAAATGGTGCTCATTTGGTCAGTCCCGATCCCGGTCGTCCTGTTCGTGCTTTTTTTCACCACCTCGAGAGAAAAGAAATGTCCCTCTGCAGGGCGTAGGGTCGTTCCACCAGCACCCTCGTACGGCTGATCGCCCGGTTTCGTCGTTTCTCCCTGATGGAGAGCGGATGACCCCGGACTGCCCGGTGCATCGTCTTGTCCATCGATGCCGCCGGTGTGACACCGAAATACC
>JAAYEG010000022.1 GCA_012728895.1 Methanospirillum sp.
AGGTTCCCGTTCTACCTCAAGGAACTGGAGTTCAGGTATAATTACCGGGACGCCGATCTCTTTGATCGATTGATTGAAACGCTTGGTGAATATGCTCGGGTGGCAGTAACTGAGTAATTACCTTTTTTTATAGAAAGCCCAGAAACCGCTGATTATGGTAGAAAATTATTAATTCTGACATAATTATATTATTCCTCCTAGACCAACCGTTCTTCTCCTGCTCTCGCACACAGTGGAATAAGTATCATTTCATGACAAATGAGAGGCGTTCTCGTGCCACTTGTACATGGTGCTTCAATTGGAGCCCGCTCGAACATATTTCGCAGAATCTCCATTCTGCGAAATCCGCGCCTGCCGTCAGGCGCAGATCCCCGTTAAACCCGATTCTCAGGCAGGAGCCCTTAAACGGCATCCCGCCATCTATGAGATCGAACCATTTCGAGATAGTGGCTCAGAACCGCAGGAAAAGGGCAATTTTCAGGCAGATCTGGCCCGGCGCTCTTCGAGCGCCGAGACGATGATCTCCCTGAGCGAGCGAGACGCTTCGGCCACGTCCGGCCGGGCGAGCACTGCCGAGATGACCGCGCACCCGTCGGCCCCCGCGCCGATCACGTCAGGCGCGTTGACAGGCCCGATACCGCCGATGCCGATAACGGGGATGCGGACAGCCCCGCGAACGGAGGCGACGGTCTCGAGACCGTGCCCCGGACCGGCGTCGACCTTGGAAACGGTCGAATAGACCGGGCTGACCGCGACGTAGTCCGCGCCCTCCCGTTCCGCCCGGAGGGCCTCGGCGACACACCCCACCGAGGCGCCGATAAGGAAAGGGCGTGGTGCGATCCGCCGGGCAACTGCGACAGGAAGGTCGTCCTGGCCGAGATGGACGCCGTCCGCCCCGGCAGCCAGCGCGATGTCGAGCCGGTCGTTCAGGATGAGGAGCGTCCCGGATGCGACAGCGGCAGCCCTGATATCGCGTGCGATTGCCAGGATCTCTCCGGAGGGCCGTTCTTTCTCCCGGAGCTGCACCACGTCCGCCCCCCCGGCGATTGCCCCGCGCGCGCACTCGAGGTGGCTTCGCCCGCCGGAGACGACCTCGTCGGTCACCACGTACAGAGCGAACGACCGCATCACGCGTACCTGACCCGGGCTCCCCTTCCGAGCGAGGACGGCGTCATCGTCGCGAGGGAGTCGAAGAGCTCCGAGCGAAACGTTCCCGGGCCCCCCGCCCGTCCAGCTGCCTGCTCGCCGGCGAATCCGAAAGCCGCCAGGCCTGCCACAACGCCGGCGAACCGGTCTTCCGCAACCGCGGCGAACGCAGCGGTAACGGACGCTGCCATGCAACCTGTCCCCGATACGACGCCCATCAGGGGATGGCCGTTCTCGACGAAGGCCACCCTGCGACCGTCCGAGACCGTATCGACCTCGCCGCTCATGGCCACGACGCACCCCAGACGTTCCGCGAGAAGGACGCAGATCTCCGCCGGGACCCCGGTCAAACCGGCCGAATCCACGCCGCGCACCCGGGCCCCGTTCCCGGCGATGGTCCCGATCTCGCCGGCGTTCCCCTTGAGGACCGCGATCTCAAGCGATTCGATGAGCCGGAGGGCCGTCTCCGTTCGAAACCCAGTCGCGCCGGCCCCGACGGGGTCAAGCACGACCGGGATCCCGCGTGCGTTCGCGGTCCGCCCGGCCCGGAGCATAGCCTCGACCTGGTGCGAGGAGAGCGTCCCGATGTTCAGCACCAGCGCGTCGGCCATGCTGGCCATCTCGGCGACCTCCTCGGGCGCCTCCGCCATGACCGGCGCGGCCCCCACCGAGAGCGTGACGTTGGCACAGTCGTTGACCGTGACGAAATTGGTGATGTGGTGGACAAGCGGGCGGACTTCGCGGACGCCGGACAGCAGTACGGCAGGAGAGAAAGAATCCATTATGATCACCGGGCGCGACGGCCCCTGTACTGTTGTAGGCTGCCGGATTTACCCCTTCGCATAATACCCGGCACCGCTTTCGAGGAGATCGCGGCAGAATAATCCACTCTATAAACCATATGTTGCGATATAATTCAGGGGCGTCGGAAACCGTCAGGTTGTCCTGCCTGCACCCCGATCTGATACCTCCATATGGATGCGAGGACTACTACTCACGAATGTGGCTCAGGTATCAGAACGTTCAGACCGGCAACCCGGATATGCTGAACCTCGACCTGATCGAAGAGATCGGGATTACCGAGGACAGCGAACTTCTCGATCATTACGCGATCGCCGCCTACACCCAGGGATCGGACGACCCTCTCATCCTGTTCCGGTCGCCGTCGTACGCCGAGGTGGCCGAACGGTTCGACCAGGTGGCGGTGTTCGTCGGGGCGCGCCCGCTCTGAAAAACGTGGGGGGAACCGGTTTCACGCTCCCCGGAGAGATCACACCGGGAGCGTGGCCCGGCACAGCGCGAGATAGAGCCCCGACGAGCCCAGCAGGAGCGCGATGGCCGCCATGTCCCTCCGGTGCAGTGACCGGTCACGGAGCGAGACCTGCCGGGACGACCGGTACCCCCTGAGGTCGATGGTCAGGCCGAGAACGTTGGCCCGTCCGAGCGAGTTCGAGACCAGGGGCACGACGATCGGCGCGAGGGTCCTAACCAGCCCCCGCACGCCCTTCCCTGGATTGTACCCGCGCGTCAGCTGCGCCTCCCGAATCCGCTGCCCCTCGAGCTGTAGGCTCGGGATGAACCGGAGCGCGACCAGGAAGATCAGCGCGTAGTCGGCCGGCAGGCGGAGCCGTTGCAGCGCGTGGACGAGGTCGTGCGGCATGGTCGTGATCACCAGGAGCTGGAACGCGAAGAGCATCGCGAAGAACCTGAGCGAGAGTAGCAGGCCGAACTCGACCGCTCCCGCGGTGATCGGGAACGTACCGCCGATCACCGGGACGCTGGCGGGGACCAGGTAGCCGATCGTCTCGCCCTCCTGCATCGTCAGGATGGTCAGGAGCAGCAGCGAGATCGTGAGCGAAACGAGGAGCGGAAGCTGCCGGACGAGCGGACCTGCGAGACGCATCGCTGCTGCGGCCAGGAGGATCGCAATCACGAGCAGCCCAAGGGGAAAAAGGCTGCCCGAAGCGATCGCGAGGACCGCGACGAGGACGACCATCAGCAGCTTCGGGAGCGGGTTCAGGCTGTGAAGGAGACTGGTTCCCGGGACGTACTGCATAATCTCCGGCATATGGCTTCCTCACCCCCTTCCTCCGAGTCCGCGGCGATCAGACCCCGTTCCAGGCAGATAATCCGGTCCGCGTTGTCCTCGACAATCCGCATGTTGTGGGTCACCATAACGATCGTCTTCCCCTCGTCCCTCAACCGCGACGCGAGGGTCATCACGCGGTCCGACTCGACCGCGTCGAGCCCGGTGGTCGGCTCGTCAAGCACGATCACCTCCGGGGCCGTCGCGATCACACAGGCGATGGCGAGCCGCTGGCGTTCGCCGCGGGACAGGGACCTCGGGTATGTCCGTCGATGGGCGGTTAGCCCGACCTCCTCGAGGGCACGCGACACCCTGCCGGGCACGTCGGAGAGTCCCAGGTTCCCCGGGCCGAAGGCGACCTCCTGCTCGACGGTCTCCTCGAAGAGCATCGTGTCGGGATTCTGGAAGACGAGCCCGACCGTCCGGGCCAGCTCGTGGATTGCGACTTTCCGGGTGTCGGCTTTCGCGACGGTGACCGAGCCCCCGGTGGGTTTCAGGAGACCGACGAGGTGCTTGATCAGCGTGGTCTTACCCGAGCCATTGTCGCCGATGACGGCCACGAACTCCCCCGGCCGGATGGTTGTGTCGATACCCTGGAGAGCCTCGACCCCGTCGTACGCATGGACGAGGCCCTTTATGGTGACGATCGGTGCGGTCGTTGTCGCCCGCTTCCTGTCCCTGCGGAGGACATGGCCCGGGCGCGCCGCGTGCAGAACGGCACGGACCCTCTCGTCCCGCAGGTGTTCCTCGGGCGCCCCCTCAAAGAGGATGCGGCCCTTCTCGAGGAAGACCATGCGGTCCGCGAGCGCGAAGAGGGCGTCGAGCTTGTGCTCGACGATCATCACGGTCTTCCCCCTGGACTTGAGCTGCTCGATGATCCGGAAGAGCATCTGCGTACCCGCTTCGTCGAGCTCGGAGGTCGGCTCGTCAAGGACGAGGATCTCCGTGTCAAGCGCCAGCGTCGCGGCGAGGGCAACCCGCTGTTTCTGGCCTCCCGAGAGCGTGTGCGGCGCCCGCTCCCGCAGGTCAGCGGTGCCCGTGACGGCGAGAACCTCCTCCAGTCGGGCGACGAGGTGTTCACGCGGCAGTGCGAGCCCCTCGAGACCCGAGGCGATCTCTTCCTCGACGGTCGTGAAGATCAGCTGGGCCTCGGGGTCGTCGAAGACAACCCCGACATGCCTGCCGATCTCGGCGAGCCCGTGGTAGTCTGCGATCTCCCGGCCCATTAGAACGACCCTCCCGGAGCATCCGCCGCCATAGTCGTGGTGGAGGATCCCTGCGGCGGCGAGGCAGAGCGTGGTCTTTCCCGCGCCCGTGGGGCCAGTCACCAGCACGACCTCTCCCTTCTTCACGTGGAAGGAGACGTCGTCGAGCGCCCTGTCGGTCCGGGACGGGTAGGCGTACGAGTAGTGCTCAAGCGCGATCATGCACTCTCCGGCAGCGGCTGGAGGGCCGACCGATCGCGCAAAACCGCGCGCGCCGCCGGCATGTAGATGACCTGGGCGATCACCGCGTTGGCGACGGCCGCCGTCAGGACGATCGGGACCACGACCACCGCGTAGGCGCCGAGAGTCGCGTACTTCGAGAGGATCGTGGGCGCAACGGCCGCGAGCGAGATCAGCACGAAGGTTGAGCCCGAGACGATGGTGGCGACGAAGGTCGTAATCCCCTGTGACGCGGGAACATGGTCCCTGAGAAGACGGTAGACCAGCAGGCATGCCACGGCGCCCAGCGGCTCCGAGATCAGGTTCCCGGGAGGGAAGACCGAGTGGCTGATGAGGGCAGAAATGATCCCCGCGACAAACCCGATACCGATCGCTTCGGTCAGGCTCGGGAGGACGAGCAGGATCGCCAAACAGTAAAAGGCGATGACCAGGTTCGCCACGATCGGGCCGGGAATGATCAGCGAGAGGTACCGTACGATGGCGCCGATGGCGAGCAGGATGCCGACGATTGCGATGTCACGTGACTTCATGTGGAACACTTCCATGATCGTCTGCCGTCTGACGCAGACGTAATGTTACTACAATGAATAACTTTGTTCATTGAAGTATTAAAATGATCGATTTGCATCGCGGGATGTGGAAGGAGACGGTATCGGTCTGCCCGGGTGTCAGCAGCAGTCCGCGTCGAGCTGCGCGAGATCGTCGACCCGGTTGATATTCGTGAAGGTCCGCAGACCGGGGTCGAGATCGCGAAGGATATCGACCGGAACGAAACGACAGTCGAGAGACCGGATCATCGCTCTGAGCGAGAGATCGTCGTGGTCCTCGAGGTACCGCTGGAGTGCGCTCCGTTCGTAAACCGCGTGGAGCGGCTCGTACATCCCGGGGCGCCAGCACGGGATAACGGCGTCGCGGTCGTCAAGGAGCGAGAAGAGCCGCGTGACCACGGCGGGGTTCACGCACGGCATGTCGCAGGCGACGACGAAGAGGGCGTCGCCCGACGCCGAGAGCGCGCCGGCGTGCAGGCCGCCGATCGGCCCGAGACCCCGGCGCCGATCGACAGTACACCGCACGGACGGAAAGGACGCGAAGCGAGCGCACTGGATCTCGTCGCGGGCAACGAGCAGCACCTCGTCCGTGACCGGCGAGAGGACGCCGATAAGCCGGTCGAGAAAGGTCCGCCCGTGCAGCGCGAAGAAATACTTCTCCCGGCCCCCCGCTCGGGTCGCCTCTCCACCGACAAGCACGACGGCCGACCGCTTCACGTGGTCAGCCCTCCGACAGCGATTCGCGGAAATGGATCAGGTCGGCGATGCAGGTGTTCACGGGAACGGGGACCCCGTGCTGGGCCCCGATTGCGGCAATCGCACCGTTCAGGAAATCGATCTCGGTCTTCCTGCCGCGCGCGAGGTCCTGGAGCATCGAGGAGTGGTGACCGGCCGTGTTCGGCAGTTGCGTCGAGGCGAGGAATGCGAGGTAGGACGCGGGGTCCGGCCATGCAAGCGGGACACCCCCGGCATGGGCGACCCCGTAGACCTCCCGGACGATCGATTCGATGATGGTCCAGGCGTGCGGCTCGGACAGACGACCGTACGGGACGTTCATGAGCGCGCCCAGCGCGTTCAGAGCGCAGTTGTACATGGTCTTTCCCCAGATCTCGGTACGGATCGACGCCGTTCTCTCCACGGGTATGCCAGCTCGCCGGACGAGGTCGACGAGCGCCTCGACGGACGGGTCCATCCCCGCCGGGAACCTCCCGAGCTTCATCGGTCCCCCTTCCACCGAGACGTGGACCGTGTTCGGACGCCGCCATTCGAATCCCGTGATGATCATCCCTCCGATAACGCGGTCCGTGAATCCGGCGATGATCTCTTCGTTCCCGATACCGTTCTGCAGGCTCACGACGTCGGCGTTAGCGAGGACCGGTGAAAATTCTCGGCAGACGGCGGCGGTATCGACCGATTTTGCCGTGATGAAGACGTAGTCGAACTCCTCGCCGGCGTCGAGCCGCGTCGTGACGGCGAGGTCGTAGCGATCGTCGCCCCACAGTCCGGTCAGGAAGAAACCGTCCTTTCGGACGGCGCCGGCGGAGCGCTCGCGCGCGACCGCGACCACGTCCGCGATGCACGAAAGCCGCGCGGCGATCGAGAGACCGACCGCCCCGGCGCCGAGCACTGCAATCCTCATGATTCTCTAAAGTTTCGCGCCCGTCCGTTTAACGCTTCGTCCCTGTTCGAGGGCCAGGAGGTACTCCTTGATCGCCACCGAGGGAGTGAAGCCGAGGATCGATCCATCGGAGCCGATAACGCGGTGGCAGGGTACCACGAGCGGGGTTGGGTTGCGCCGCATGGCCTGACCGACGGCGCGGGCGGAGGTCCCGATGCGCCGGCCGATCGTGCCGTAGGTCGTGGTCGTCCCATACGGGACGGCACGGACCTCGCGGTAGACCTCGGCGCTTTTCCCCGGGCGGTCGAGCGCCGGCAAGCGCAGGGAAGAGAGGTCCGCCGGTTCCCCCCGGCAGTAGGCCGCGATAGGCTCCGGCACCTCGCCGGCAGGCGGGAGATCGCAGAATGCGACGGTGTGGACGAGCTCGCCCTCCCAGAGGACGCGCACGGACCAGTTGCCGAGGCGGCAGACCCCCTCGTTCAGCGCCACCGCGATACCTCCTCCCGGAACCCGGCGAGATCGACCGCCTCGAGCTCGTCCTGCATCCAGGGGGGCAGGCCGTTCCGGACGCGGCCCTCCAGAAAGCGCTGCTCGGCGAGTACGAGCACGCCGCGGTCCTCGGGTGTCCGGAGCACGCGCCCGAGTGCCTGGAGCGCCCGGTTGATCGCGGGAAGCGTGTAGGAGATGAACTCCCCCTCCTCTCCGAACTTGCGGACGAAGTAGTCGATGACCATCCGTCGCACGCGGTTAAAGGGCGCGAGCGGGAGCCCCACCACCATCGCGCCCGAGAGCATCTCGCCCCGGTAATCGAGACCCTCGGACCACTTGCCTCCCGTGACGGCGAAGAGGATGCCGGCCTTTCCGCGCCCCGGGAGGGCGAGGAACTCGCGAAGGGCGGCGCCGGCGTCGACAGCCTCCTTCGGTTCGACGAAGACCTTTTTCGACCGGATACGGGGTGCGGTCCGTCCGGCGAACCGCTCGAGGAGGTGATACGACGGGAAGTATACGGCGAGGTTGCCCGTGACAGCCGAGAATGCGGCGATATAGTCCGCAATAAGGTCGGCGTTCTCCCGGTCCTGGCGCTGCGAGAAGGCCGTCGTGACGTCCGTCGCCGCGAGGACGAGCCGGTTCTCGCGGGGAAAGGCGTTCGGAAGCGAGATGGTCCGCACGGGCAGGTCCTCGAAGTAGTACCGCCGGTAGGCGTCGACGGGCGAGAGAGTCCCGCTGATCAGGACCGCGCACCAGTGCATCCCCGCCACCTCAGTGAGGCGGGGCGCGGGGTCGATGCTCCGCACCGCGAGCGCGACCCGGTGCTCGTCGACCCGGCGGAAGACCGAGAGAAAGGCAGGGTCGCGCGCGGCCCGGTCGATGCGGTAGAAGAAGAGCGCCAGACGCTCCACCGCGGTCTCCCTGAAATCGCCGGCTTCTATGCTCTTCTCACGGACGAAGTCGCGGATCTCGGCGAGGTCGTCGACCACCTGCCCCGTCGTCTGGTAGAGCGAACCGCGGAGCACCATCCGGGCGAAGAGCGCGGGGTCGAACCAGTCCATCGGCTCGGGAGAAGCCGAGAGCCCGTCGATGAATCGGTCTACCCGGGGCAGGAGTTCGATCACGGCCCCGGCCGACGACTGGAACCGCCGGAGGCCTGCCAGCTCATGCCCGGCCTGGTCGATCGTTGCCACGTCGCACTCGACCGACTGGATCTCCTGCACCACGTCCCCGACGTTGTGGGCCTCGTCGATCAGCAGGAGCACGTCCTTGGACGATTCGATGCCGAGGGACTGGTAGAGCTGCTCGCGGATCTCGTCGTCGAAGAGGTGGTGGAAGTTCAGGATCACCACGTCGGCCGTCCTGGCGGCCTGGAGCATCGCCTCGTACGGGCAGCAGTCGCCGCAGAGCCTCCCGAGGTCACGCGGGCTGACGGTATCGGCCGCGAGGCGGTCGGCCCGGGTGCGCAGCGCTGCCGAAGGGACCATGCGGAGTCCTCCCGACTCCTCGGACTGGACGAAGTGGCGGCTCGCGACGAAGTACGGGCAGAGGAGGGGATGGTCGGGATCCTGCTTCTTGAGCTGGAGGCGGATCTGGGGGTCGCGCGAGGGCACGAGCGAGCCCTTCTGCGCCCGCTCCTTCATGAGCGCTGCCGAGAAGGCCTTGACCCCCTCGCAGCGGCGGTAGACATCCCCGGGGCCCGGTAGGGGACACATCGACCCCTTGCCGATCAGGTACGCGAACCGGAGCGAGGGCTGCTTCTTCCGCACCAGGGCGAGCTCGCGGACGAAGGTGTCGAGCTGGCTCACGGTCCGGACGGCGACCAGGACCTTTCTCCCGGCGCGTGCCGAGAGCAGGGCCGATACCACGCTGGATTTTCCCGAGCCCGTGGGAGCGTCGATCATCGCGATGCCGCCCTCGCGGGCCACCGCACTAGCGAGCTCGAGCATCTCCCGCTGGTACGGCCGGAACGTCGGATAGGGGAACCAGGCCTCGAGGTCGTCCACCATCCCTACCATGTACGCCCCCGGACGGCTTTGCTCTATTGGACAAAGCCCTCAGGGAATGATCTCGCAGCCGTTGAACCTGACATGGTCGAAGTCCGAGGGTGTTATCGTGCCCTCCTCGAGGAAAGCGCGGACCCGCGGGAGGACATCGACAAGGGCGTCGTGCAGGTTCCTGACCGTGGAGCAGACCTCGGCACGTCCGGCGGGGGGCCAGGGCTCGGTCACGGACCCGTAGAGGCACCGGCCACCGCAGAAGGACGCGATCTCGCACCCGGTGCACCCGGCGACCGGGATTTCGGGGATCCTGAGGGGGTCGGCGTCCCGGACGTGGCCGAGGTAGAACGCGGTCATGCCGGTCATGACCGGGCATGGGACGATTATGCCGTCGGTCTGGATCGTGTAGTTGGCGTGGCCCGAACCGCACCGGAGACGGGAGGGCGTGTTGCGCAGGAGGTCCCAGGTGGTCTCCAGGAACGGGTACCACCGGGGCACCCTGCCGTCCTCCATCCGCGAGACCCACGCGTCGACGAGCCGCCGTATTCCCGGGTTGTACGACTCCCGGGCCCAGCGCCCGAAGTCCCGCAGGGAGTGGTCTCCCCAGAAGTTCGCGTCGATCTGCCAGTGGACGGCGGAAAAGGGGAGCGCGTCGCAGTGGAGCACGGCCTCCTCGATCCCGGTCGCCTCGTCGACGGTCATCCGGGCGATCAGTTCCCCAGGAAAACCGCCCGCCGTCATCCGTTTGACGTTTGCGAGGACACGTGAATAGACGCCCTCGCCGCGGTGCCGGTCGGTCAGCGATTCGGGCCCGTCAATCGAGACCAGGACGGTGTGGAACCTCTCCAGGGTCGCGGCGGGAAGGAGGTGGAGGAGGAGGCCGTTGGTCTGGAGCATGAACCGGCAGAGGGGCAGGCGCGCCATCACCTCCTCCACGAGGTCCGGTCGAAGCAGGGGTTCGCCCCCGTAGAAGGTGAGGGTCGGGTCCGGGTCCCGCGCGAGGAAGGACGCGAGATCCTCGAGGTCGAACGAGAGCTCGGCCGGGAGCGAGGGGTCGTACGCGCAGGGCCGGCCCGGCTCCTCGTGGGGCCAGAACGCCTTGCCGCGGCAGTACGAACAGCAGAGGTTACAGGCGTCGGTCAGGATCAGGTGCCAGAACATCCGTCCTTTATAGGTCGGCACCCACCGCGAAAAAGTGATCGTTCGACCCCGCCGTCCTTTTTATTTTCCTCCTGCGAATGTACTCAGCGTATGGCGATCCACCCGATCGAGTTCCGGTACGGGACTCAGGAGATGCGTGCGGTCTGGGACGAGGAGCGCCGCTTCGCCGCCATCGTCGCGGCAGAGGTCGCGCTGGCGCGGGCCGGGGCCGAGGTCGGGATGATCCCGGCCAGCGCCGCCGAAGCGATCGCACAGGGCGCCGAACGGGCGTCGCTGGACCGCGCGAAGGCGATCGAGAACGAGATCCACCACGACATGATGGCGGCCGTGAAGGCGATCGCCGAGGAATGCGGCGATGCCGGGCGGTACGTGCACTTCGGGGCGACATCGAACGACATACTCGACACCGCGACGGGGCTCCAGGTCCGTGACGCCATTTCCCTGATAGAAGAGAAACTTCGCCGACTCCTCGGGATCCTCCTCCGCCGGGCCACGGAGACGAGGACACTCGTCGCGGCAGCCCGGACCCACGGGCAGATAGGGGTCCCGACCACCTACGGCCTGCGCTTCGCGATCTGGGCTGCCGAGGTTATGAGGCACCTGGATCGCCTTGCCGAGCTAAGGCCGCGCGTGGAGGTGGGCCAGCTGACCGGGGCGGTCGGCACGCAGGCGGCGCTCGGGCCGAAGGCCCACGAGGTCCAGGCCCGGATGATGGCCCTGCTCGGGCTCGCCTCTGTCGAGGTCTCGAACCAGGTGATCCAGCGCGACCGCTACGCCGAGTATTTCTTTTTCCTGGCGAACGTCGCGACCACCCTCGATAAGATGGCCATCGAGATACGCTCGCTCCAGCGCACCGAGATCGCCGAGGTCGAGGAGGCGTTCGGCGCGAAGCAGGTCGGGTCCTCGACCATGCCGCACAAGCGCAACCCGATCCGGAGCGAACAGGTCTCGGGACTGGCGCGCATCGTCCGCGCATCCGTCGAGCCGGCGCTCCAGAACAACACCCTCTGGGACGAGAGGGATCTCACGAACTCCTCGTGCGAGCGCATCCTCTTCCCCGAGGCCTCGGTCCTCTGCGACCACGTGATCCGCCTGATGTCCGTCGTCCTCGACGGGCTCGTCCTGCACGAGGACAGGATACGTGCCAACCTGCACATCCTCCAGGACGTCAACATGGCCGAGTCCGTGATGATCGCTCTGGCGCAGCGGGGCATGGACCGGCAGGAAGCACACGAGGTCATCCGCGTCGCCTCGATGGAGGCCCGGGCAGCCGGTCGTCCCCTGGCGGACGTGCTCGCCTCGAGGCCCGTGGTGACGGACCGTGTCCCGCCCGGGGAGCTCGCCGGGCTCCTCGACCCGGAACGGTATATCGGGACGGCGGTAATCCAGGTCGATCGGCTGGTCGAACGTCTCGCTCCGCGGGCCCTCTGATCCGGGCGAAGCGTGGCAGGGTTGCCGGTTTTAACCGGCGGACTGGCGACGGATGGAACGATCGGAGAACCCGGGATGGAAGCGGATTGACGGTGGTAGGGCCACCCGGAGCGGTTCGTCCCGTCAGGGGAATGCGCGAACGGGGGCGGCGAACTTCCGGCCAAACCCCATCGCGGCCCCGGGGTTGATCTTTCCCCCTGCGCCCGGCCCGGCCTCACGGGCCCGGCCGTTTCCCGGCTCCCGGGTCGGACGTCGTCGCCAGAATCCCGCTTTCAGGGCGTCCGCCAGGCGCGGGGGAGCCCCCCGGGTTTCGCCCCGGACGTGTTCGGCCGGCCCTTCCTCGAAGCCCGATCCGGCGGGGGCTCTCCCATCCTTCGATCGACCGCGATCCCCGCCCGCACCGGTGATCGGGTCCGCGTGTTCGAAGCGCGGACCGGCCGTTCGGGCGAGGTCGGAGACCCTCTCGAGACCGGATTGAGCGGGTGCAGCCCGGCATACTCAAGTCCCTCACGGTTGAAGTACGTTGAAGGGATCCTCCACCATGGACAGAACCCAGAGACGATGGGCGTGGCTCTCGATCAGCTTCTCGCTCGTAGTCCTGGCGATAGTCCTCTTCCTGACCGTCGACCGCACCACGATCGAGCTCCTGCTCGACTTCAACCCCCTCTACCTGGGCCTCGCGCTCCTGCTCCGGACATTCTCGCTCGTCTTCTGGGCCTATCGCATCACGGAGCTCTCGAAGGCGCTCCACTACCGCGTCGGGGCATTCTACGCGTTCCTGGTCGTGACCGCGAACCTCTTCGCCGGGGCGATCACGCCGGGCCAGGCGGGCGGAGAGCCCGTGCGAATCCACGGGCTCTACCGGAAGGGGCTCAAGATCGGCGACGCCACCGCGGTGGTGCTGATGGAAAGGGTGCTCGACGGGGTCGTGCTCTCCCTGATGGGGGTGATCGCGATGCTCGCGCTCGGTTCGCTCTGGCTCGCACTCCCGCCCTGGATCATCGCCGGGATGGGGATCGCCTGGGCATTCATGGTGGGCCTGATCCTGGTGCTCGCTCTTGCCGTGCGCCACCCGGCGAAGGTCAAGGTCCTGGTCATGCGCATACTTGTATGGGCCGAGCGGCGCTTTCCGGGCGAGCGTCTCCGCAAGATGGTCGCCGGGGCGGAGAGGGAGACCGACGTCCTCTTCTCGAGCCTCCTCTACTACACCTCTGAAGGACGGCGCGGGCTCATCATGGGCGGAATCTGCACCGCCGCGTTCTGGTCGTCCGAATTCCTCGTCGCGTCCCTGATCCTGGTCGCGCTCGGTCAGCCCCCGTTCGTCGCGGAGTCGTTCCTGTTCCAGCTGATCATCGCGATCGTGATGATGGTCCCGCTCACGCCGGGCTCCTCAGGAGTCGCGGAGGTCGCTGCGGCGTCGCTGTACGCCCTCATCGTGCCGTCGTCGATCGTCGGTGTCTTCGTCCTACTCTGGCGGGCTCTCCTCTACTACTACAACATCGTGGTCGGGGTGCTCGGGTCGCTCTGGGTCGTCCGCAGGGAGATCGCGCGGGGGCCATGCGAACCGGAGCCCGAACAGGTACTGATAGGGCCAAAATAGAAAGCGTCAGCCTTTTTTATTCCGGCGATGTTTAGTTATAGTCTAGCACGTCAAGTATGAGTACCGATCCCACACAATATCTTTCGTAACTGTGCCTGAGAGGTGACCCATGTACATTCATTTGATGCTGACCGGCGCCATCGGCGTAATCGCCCTCCTGGTGGCCGGATTATTTGCGATGCAGGTAATGCGGGCCGAGACGGGCACGCAGGGAATGCGCGATGTGGCCGCCGCCATCAAGGAGGGGGCGCTGGCCTTTCTGCGTCGGCAGTATACGACCATTGCCGTCATCGGGGTCGTCACGGCCCTCCTTCTCTTCGGTGTCTACTACCTGACCGGCAGGTCCGATCTCGCGATACCCACCGCCGCCGCGTTCCTCTTCGGTGCGGCGCTCTCCGGCGTCGCCGGGATCATCGGCATGTGGACGAGCGTCCATGCGAATCTCCGCTCCGCCGCCGCAGCGCAGACGAGCCTGGGGAAGGCGATCGTTGTCGCACTCCGCGGCGGCGCGGTCTCGGGTCTGACGATCGTCGCGCTCTCGCTGCTCGGAGTTTCTATCATCTTCACGGCTCTCGGCGGTGACCCGCAGACGACCCCGCTCCTGATCGTCGGCTTCGGCTTCGGTGCCTCGTTCATCGCGCTCTTCGCCCAGCTCGGCGGCGGTATATACACGAAGGCCGCTGACGTCGGCGCCGACCTCGTGGGCAAGGTCGAGGCCGGCATTCCCGAGGACGACCCCCGCAACCCGGCTGTGATTGCCGACCTGGTTGGCGACAACGTCGGCGACTGTGCCGGGCGTGGCGCCGACCTCTTCGAGTCGACCGTTGCGGAGAATATCGGCGCGATGATCCTCGGCGTCGCCCTGTTCGGTGTCTTCGGTGTCAACGGGGTCCTCTTCCCTCTCGTCGCCGGTGCGCTCGGCCTAATCGCGACGATCATCGGGATCATGACCGTGACCGAGTCCTCCGGCAACTCCGGCAACCCGATGGACGCGCTGAACCGCGGGTACTACGTGACCGCGATCGTCTCGGCCATCCTGCTGTACTTCGCGGTCGACTGGCTGCTCGGGAACATCTGGTTCTTCTACGCGGCGGTCATCGGGCTGATCCTCTCGGTGGTCTTCCTCTACCTGACGCTCTACTACACCGACAGCCGCTACCGCCCCGTCAGGGAGATGGCGAAGTCCTCGCTGACGGGATCGGCCACCAACATCATCTCCGGGTTCTCCGTCGGACTCGAGACGACGGGGCTCGCCGCGGTTGCGATCGGCGGCGCGCTCCTCGCCGCCTACTACTGCGGCGAGATGTCGGGCGTCGTGAACGGAGGTCTCTACGGCACTGCCGTGGCGACCATCGGCATGCTGGCGCCGGTCGCTTACATCCTCGCGATGGACACCTTCGGGCCGATCGTCGACAACGCGGGCGGCATTGTCGAGATGTCGGGCCAGCCCGACGAGGTTATGGAGAGGATCGCCGCGCTCGACTCGGCAGGGAACACGACGAAGGCGCTGACCAAGGGCTACGCCGTCGGATCGGCGGCGCTTTCCGCGTTCCTGCTGTTCAATGCCTACATGACGGACGTCTCGTCCCTGATTGGAAAGCCGTTCGAAGTCGTGAACATGGCCAGCCTGCCGGTGTTCGTCGGCGCGCTGTTCGGCGCGATGCTCGTCTTCATCTTCGCGTCGCTCGCGATCAGGGCCGTCGGCAAGACTGCCCAGTACATCATCGAGGAGGTCCGGCGCCAGTTCAAGGACCCCGGCATCCTCGCCGGCACGAAGAAGCCCGATTACGGCAGCTGCGTGGACATCACGACTGCCGGTGCGCTCAGGAACATGGTCGCGCCGGGACTGCTGGTGGTCGTCTTCCCCGTTGTCGTCGGCTACCTGCTGAAATTCGAGGCGATGGCCGCGTTCCTGATGGTCGCGACGATCGTCGGGCTGATGCTCGCGCTCGTGCTGAACAACGGCGGAGGCGCGTGGGACAACGTCAAGAAGTTCATCGAGACAGGCGAGTACGGCGGCAAGGGCTCGGAAGCACACAAGGCTGCAGTCGTGGGCGACACGGTCGGCGATCCGTTCAAGGACACCGCCGGCCCGTCGCTCCACGTACTGGTCAAGCTGCTCGCGACAACGGCCCTCGTGCTCGCGCCGCTCTACATCTGAACTTTTTTTTTGGTCACACGTCCGCTCTCGACTGCTCATTCGACGATCGGGACCCTGCACGGTCAGACGTTTCAGGACTTCCCGGCAGCGGCCCCCCGGCAAACCAGGATTGGACCTTTCGGTTATTTCTGAAGTTGTTCACTGACGACTGCATCCACGGGCGATTCAGTCGGAGCGGAGTGTGCAAATAGTGCTGAATATTCTGAATGACCCTGAATCCCACCTAAAATTAAACAAAGGAGAATGCCGTGCCATGATCCCGTTATCAGTTATCAAAGATTATCGTACCGACCAGTCCGGGAGAATGCGAAACCTCATGACGTGGTTCCTGAACCTCGTTATGCAGCTGAAAACCCTTCAACAGGCCGGTGCCGATCGACACGAACGTACAGAAACCTGGACCGCTCACCGGTACGGCACCCGCGATCGCTCGCTCCGTACCCGGTATGGCGATATCACCCACACGAAGCCATAGTATTGCGAGCGTCCCTTCGAGATGATGGTTTAGGTCGCTATGCCGGGATCGAGAAGGGCCTGGTGAACGCGTTCGCCGAGTCGTATCTTCAGGGCGATTCGACTCGGTAAGTCGAGGCGATTATCGCCCACCTGGGGATTGACCAGCTCTTCCCGTTATCGGTCTCCCGCTTCGCCCAGGACCTCGACCGGGAGGTACAGGATGATGCGACGCGACCGATCGAACATCCAATCCCGTATCTCTTTCTCGATGCCTCGTACTGCACGCAAAGAGACGAACCCCGCTATGTCTTGAAAGCACTCCTGGTGACAACTGGCGTCCGTGAGTATGGATTATCGTGGAGGATAGCTCGGAACACTCAGACCTCGCCGCTCTGAACGAAATCTCTTGAGCATCGGTCCTCCTGTCCTTTTGGTTCCCCCCACGTCTTTCCACACTATCTGATCGCGAAAGCTACCGCTCGGCGC
>JAAYEG010000023.1 GCA_012728895.1 Methanospirillum sp.
GGCCGTCGGCGTCGGCGTCGGCGTCGCGGTGGCCGTCGGTGTCGGCGTCGGCGTCGCGGTGGCCGTCGGCGTCGGCGTCGGCGTCGCGGTGGCCGTCGGCGTCGGCGTCGGCGTCGCGGTGGCCGTCGGCGTCGGCGTCGGCGTTGCGGTGGCCGTCGGCGTCGGCGTCGGCGTCGCGGTGGCCGTCGGCGTCGGCGTCGGCGTCGACACTGGACCGACCGTCACGCTGCCTGCCGTCGGGGTGAGGGTGTAGGGATCGCCTTGCCGGTCCTGAACCCCCAGGTTCGTCGTCGGTGTCGCGGTGATGCTCGAGACACCGTTCGCCTTGCCCTTGATCGTCACGGTTGCCAGGACCGTGTTCGTCGCTCCCAGCGCCACCTGCGACGAGAGGTCAGAGCCCTTCAGTTTCACCGTGCCCGCGGGCGTGGCGAGGGTGTAGGTAAACCCGGATACGACGTTCCCGTCGACCGAGCTCAGGAACGAGAACGATGGAAAGGTGACCGATACGATCTCGGCGACAGACGGGTCGGCGAGCGTCACGTCGATCTCGAACCCGGAGAGCCCGTTGGACGCGGTATCGAGGACGACATCGACCGTCGCGGTCTCTCCGACACTCGGTATAGTGCAGCTTCCCGTGGTGATCGCGGCAGCCGTCGCCCCGCCCACGAGGGCGCAGAGGGCCGCGAGGACCAGGGCGGAGAGGAGGGCCCGCCCCGGCCGGGTATGCGTACAGACGTTCATGATCACCGATGGGCACTTCATTCCTGATATACGTTCCCTTTTTTCTTCCCGGATGCGACGGGGCCTCACGTCGCATCGACTCCTGAATTCTTCGAAAAAACCCGGTAATTCCCGGATCTCCGGCGGAGCGGTCGACGGTCCCGGAGAGGGCAGTCTCAGAGGCCGTTGAAGAGCGCCACCACGTCGGCGAAGTCGATCCGACCGTTGCCGTTGAAGTCGAACAGGAAGACCGGCTCGTTCGCGGTGATCCAGCCCATCTGGTTGAAATAGAGGACGATGTCGGCGAAGTCCCTCCGCCCGTTGCCGTTCACGTCCGGGCACCTGCCCTCCCCGTCGGGATCGGTGGGCACTCCCGTCCCGCCGGGCACCTCGACCACCCCGGGCAGCGGCACCCCGTCGTCGACCGGCACCAGGTAGATCTCGGGGTTCCCCCAACGGGTATCGGTGAAGGCGACGAGCCCGCCGTCGAGCGCCGGCTGGTACTGGAGCCCGTAGGCGACCACGAGCGGCGCCGTCTCACCCGTCCGGAAGTCGTAGCGGTAGAGGTCCCCGCCCCCGCCCCCGGCGGCCGGCCGCTCGTCGCGCCAGACCACCAGGTCGCCGTCGATCGATGGGTCCGACTGGAACGAATCGAACGGGGAGAGCCAGCGTAAGACCCGGGGTGTCATGGTCGGGTCGAGCTCGCAGAGCCGGATGTTGAACTCCATGCTGTCCTGGGAGAACTGGGACCAGACGATCCGGTTGCCCGAGGAGCGGATCCCGGTGATCGTCTCGTTCGACATCCGCTCCAGGACTATGGTCGGGTCCTCGCGCAGGTAGCGGAAGTAGATCCCGCCGAGGTCCTGGTCGGTCCACGCCACCTGCTCCCCCGAGACCCAGGGGGAGGTCTGGGTGTTCGAGTCCTGGTAGACCTGCCTCGGCCCGCTCACCCCGTCGATGTAGCGGAAGAAGACGCGCCCGCACTCCGAGAGCCCGTTCGCCGAGTCGTACCAGACCACCACCGGTTTGCCCGAGTCTGTCGAGATCGCCGGCCGGCGTTCGTACCCGCCCCAGAGGGAGTCGGGCGAGTTCACCATCATCTCGGCGCCCGTGATCAGGTCGTACAGGTAGATGTCGGGGTTCTCCATCTGCACCTCGCTGTTCCGCAGGTCCTCCCAGACCACGAGCCGTCCGGCGATCTGCGGGTACCGCTGGTCGTACGTGTCGTCGGTCAGCCTCCGCGTCTCGCCGGTCATCCCGTCCCAGAGGTAGATGTCCCAGTTCCCGTTCCGGTCGTCCTCCCAGACCACGGTCGACCCCGAGATCGCGGGATTCTGCTGGGCGGCTCCGCTGTCCGTGAGCCGGATCTCCCACGCCCCTCCGGGGGCGGGCAGCAGGAGCGCCAGGCACAGGAGAAGGGTGATCGGGGGCAGGAAGCGGATCGACATGGTTCTGGACGGCACCGCCTGATACATCCCGTTGGGGCTGGGCACATAAGTATCTCCGGGTCGGGGCCGCTCCCCCGGGCGCACCCTTTTCATGCCGCGCAGCGAACCCGATCCGAACGCACCATGTCCGTCGCCGTCATACCGTTCCGGCCGGTCGATCCCAAGACGCGGCTCTCGAACCTCCTCTCGCGCCGGGAGCGCGAGGATTTCGCCGGGGCCATGCTCGCCGACGTCACCGCCGCCGTGCGCGGCGCCGGGCTCGAGCCCCTGATCCTCTCCACCCACCCCTTCGAATGGCCCGACACCCTGGTCCGCGTGGCGGACGGCGGGCTCTCGAACGCGATCAACGGGCTCCTGCCCGAGCTCGAGGGGCCCGTGGTGGTGATCATGGCCGACCTCCCGCTCGTGACACCCGACACGGTCCGGCGCCTTGTCGGGTCGGTGGCCGAGTGCGCCATCGCCCCGGGCCGGGGCGGCGGCACGAACGCGCTCCTCATCCGGGACCCCGCGCACTTCCGGGTCGATTACTACCAGTGCTCGTTCCAGAAGCACCTCTCCGCCGCGAAGGCGTCGGGGCTCTCCGTCGAGGTCATCGACTCGTTCCGGCTCTACCTCGACCTGGACGAGGAGGAGGACCTGGTCGACCTGCTCATACACGGAGAGGGGCGGGCCCGCGACTGCCTGTGCGGGCTCGGGTTTTCGCTCGCGGTGACGCGCGGGCGGGTGGGGATCGTCCGCCGCCGGCTCCCCGGCGCGCGCGCCGCCGCGCAGGAACCGCCGGCAAAACTGGCGGAGAGGGGGGAATGAGACAGGTGCCAGATGTCCGGCGATGACGATGTGATCCGGGTCGAGGGGCTCACGCACCGGTTCGGGGACCTCCTCGCGGTCGACAGCGTCTCGTTCGCCGTCCGGGCCGGCGAGGTCTTCTCGTTCCTGGGCCCGAACGGAGCGGGGAAGTCGACGGTGATCAACGTTTTGACCACCCTCCTGCCGCTCCAGGACGGCGAGGTGGTGATCGCGGGCCGCGACCTCCGGTCCAACCCCGACCGGGTCCGCGAGGCGATCGGGATCGTCTTCCAGGAGACGACCCTCGACCGCGACATGACCGTGGCCGAGACCCTGGAGTTCCACGGACGGCTCTACGGCCTCTCGCGCGAGGAGCGGCGGGCGCGGGTCGACGAGCTCGTCACCCTGGTCGAGCTCGGCGCCAAGCGCAACATCCTGATCAAGCACCTCTCGGGCGGCATGAAGCGGCGGCTCGAGATCGCCCGCGGGCTGATGACCCGGCCGACCGTCCTGTTCCTGGACGAGCCGACGATCGGGCTCGATCCCCAGACACGGGCCCGGACCTGGGACTACCTCAAGGCCGTCAACCGGGAGGGGACCACGATCTTTCTGACGACCCACTACATGGACGAGGCCGACCAGCTCTCGGACCGGATCGCGATCATCGACCACGGCCGGATCGTCGCCGAGGGCCGGCCGGACGCGCTCAAGAACGCGCTCGGCCGGGACCTCGTCTACCTGGAGACGGGCGAGAACGGGCGGGCCCGCGCCGTGCTCGACAGGGCCCCCGACGTGGGCTCTGTCCGCGAGAAGGGAGAGGGGCTCCTCGCGACCGTCACCGACGACGGGACGCGCGTCCTGCCGCGGATCCTGGACGCCCTCCACGCCGAGGGTGTCCCGGTGACCGCGATCAACATGAAGAAGCCCTCGATGGACGACGTCTTCATCCACCACACGGGCAGGGCGCTCCGCGACGAGGGGGCCGGGAAACCCGCGCCGCCGCCCGGCCGGGCGGGGAGGCGGTGATGGCGGACCTGAGGTTGCTCACCATCTACTGGCGCGACATGCTCCGGTTCGTCAGGTTCCGGGGCCTCCTCATCTCGTCGCTCGTCCAGCCGGCGCTCTGGCTCGCCTTCTTCGGGATCGCGATGTCGAGCAGCTTCGACGTGATCGGGTCCCAGATCCCGGCGGAACCCGGCGTTCCGCAGGTCGGCTACCTCACCTTCATGTGCGCCGGGGTCATCTCGATGACCACGCTCTTCACCAGCCTGTTCGGCGGGATGAGCCTGATCTTCGACAAGAACTGGGGCCTGCTCCGGGAGGTGATGGCCGCGCCGATGAGCCGCGCGAACATCGTGCTCGGCACCGGGCTCTCGGGAATCACCAAGTCCATCATCCAGGCCGCCATCATCCTGGGCTTCGGCCTCGTTCTCGGCGTCCAGTTCTTCGCCGGCTACACCCCGTCCCGGGCCGTGCTCGCGATCGCCGGGATCCTGGCCTTCGTCTCGGTCTTCGCGCTCGGCTTCGTCTTCCTCTCGGCGGCGATCGCCATCACGATGGAATCGCCGGAGGGGATGCAGGGGATCATGACCCTGCTGACGATGCCGATCTTCTTCGCCTCGAACGCGCTCTACCCGGCCCAGGCCTTCCCGCCGGCCCTGCAGCTCGCGGCCGCGGTCAACCCGCTCACGCACATGGTGACCGGGATCCGCTTCTTCGCCATCGGCCCGGTCTTCTCGGCGATCGGCCAGACCTTCAGGTACTCGGTCGCCGATATCGCCGTCTCGTTCGGGGCGCTCTGCCTCTTCGCGACCGTCATGTTCCTGGTCGCCCTCCGGCAGGTCCGGCGGGCCAGGGTCACGTGACCCGGTCGAGCGCCTCGAGGGCCGCGACGGCCGCCGCGGCCCGGCGCTCGATCACGCGGACCGCCTTCGGCTGCTCGTTCATGCCGCAGTGCGCGAGGTCGTTCCGGAGCTCCGCGATCGCCTGCCAGACCCCCACGACGGCATCGGCGCCCGGCAGGGCCTCGAACCGGTCCGAGAACCGGGTCGGTTCGAACGGCCGGCGCTGCCGGGCGAGCATCGCGCCGGTGGCGGTGCGGCTCACCTCGTGCCGGACGTCCCGGTCGAGCCAGTTTTCGGCCGGGCAGCCGAGCCGGAGCAGGAGCAGGCTGATCAGCCATTCCCGCCCGAGCTCGACCGCCTGGAGAACGAGCCCGTGGTCGAGCTGGTAGCGGACGAGCGCCCGCTGCCGTTCGAGCAGTCCCGCGTCGAGCACGCTCTCGTCCGCGCCGAACGGGGCGATCCCGTCGAGCCGGTCGAGGAGCGGCCGGAGCGCGGGCAGGTCGGCCGCCACCTCCTGCTCGACCGCCCCGATCCGCTCGTGGACCAGGTGGGCGGCGAGGAAGGCCTCGACCGGCCGCGAGAGCCGGACGGCGGCCGTGAACCGGGCCAGGTTGTTCGCGAACGGCTTGAGCAGGATGGGCGGGGGCTCCCTCCCCTCGCGGTGGGCGCGGTCCTGGACCCCGGCGAAGAGGGCGGCGAGCGCGCCGGCGTCGAGGTGGGCCAGGAACCCCTCGACCGCGCCGACCCAGTCGAGCACCGCCACGAACCCGGTCAGGTCGTGGACCGGCAGCTCGGTCGCCTCCCGGTCTGGACGCGCGCCGTAGAAGACGCGCTCGATCGTCGCCCCCTTCAGAGCGCGGAGGTAGAGGAGAGCGAGGAAGACCACGAACGGGAGCGGGCCCGGCGCGTGCGTCAGGTCCACGACCAGCCGGTCGCCCTCGTCGACAACCCCGCAGAAAGCCTCGAAACAGTCCCAGAGGCCGGACTCCGAGTCCCAGTCGGGGAGCGGGACGATGTCCCCGTCCCCGGGCCCGGTCTCGCCGGGGGCGAAAAAGACCATCTCGTCCGGCTCGAGCAGGACGACCAGGGCGCCGGCGACGGTCAGGGACCGGCAGGCCCGTTCGTCGCAGACCCAGACCCGGGGGTCGGCCGCGCCCTCGAACGGGACGAAGGAGAGGAGCTTCGTCATCGTCTCGCGCAGGGGATGCAGAGCCTGAGGCCGGCGCGCTCGACGGCGCGGTGCTCGGAGACCGGTTCCCCGCAGCCGTCGCAGACGATCGAGCGGTAGATCCTCGCCGGCCCGGGGAGGGGGGCGGCGGCAGGGGTCACGACGAAGAGGTCGCCGGCAGGGGCCGCGAGGATCGCGTCGCAGACGGCCCGGAGCCGGCGGTCGAACTCGTCGCGCTCCTCCGGGGGTGCCGTGCCGCCGCGGACCCGCTCGCGGAGAAGGTCCAGCCCGGGATCGAACCGCGCGGTCGAGAAGTCCGGGCGGGTGGCGACCCGGACTCCCCGGCCGGTGGCCCGGTTGTAGAAGGTGTAGACGTGCTTGCCGTGGTCGAGGAAGCGGAGGTTGCCCTTGCCGAAGGTGCAGCCGGCCCGCACCTGGATCCCGTCCACGCCGCAGGCGTCGTTCTCGACCACCGCGACGACCTCCTCGTCGCCCGGGGGGGCGGTGCCGAGCGCCTCGAGGCCGACGGCGGCGGCACGGTACCCGAGCGCGAGCCCGGGGCAGCGGTGACCATGAAACTCGACGGCGTCGTCGAAGGAGTGGGTGCCTGTCATGAACTCTCTAGGTACCGGAGAAGGAAAAAAGGTGAGGCTCAGAGCGCCGCGGCCCCGGCGGACGGGCCCGGGGAGAACGCCACGACGATCCGTTCGATCCCGAAGATGATCGCGTAGATCCCGAGCACCCAGACGAGAGCGACGGCACCGGCGACGGGGTTCGTCATGATGTACAGCCCGGCGATCACGCCGATGATCCCCGCGATGAGCGTGAGCCACCAGTACGGTGCGCTCCTGTCCGCGATCCCGGCGAAGATCTGGAACAGCCCCAGGACGAAGGCCCAGATCCCGACCAGGATGGTGACGGTCAGGACGAACCCCACCGGGTTCCAGAGCGCGAGGACGCCCAGGATGAGGGTGACCACGGCGGCCCCGACCAGGAGCCACCGCAGGTTGCCGGACCCGCCGCCGGCCGCGATACCGCCGAATAGCAGCAGGATGCCCTCGATGATCGCGAAGATCGCGAAGACGAAGAGGAGGGAGGCGAGCGTGACTCCGGGCATCGCGAGGGCGTAGATACCGAAGAGGATCGCGATGATCCCGGCGATGACCGACAGCCAGCGGTTGGGTGACGAGGATGAATCTACCATGGTTTCTCACTCCATACTGGATCGAGCGGAGAATGCACGAACAAGGGGAAAAATATTTCTATATCAATCTGGAGCTGAGGTTCCCCCCAGCCGCGGGACGAGCGGGCGGGAGAGGGACGGTCCGGCCCGGGATCGTCCCGGGTAAAGATGCGATGCGGCTCCCCGGGACAGGGCGAGGTGACGGCCGGAGCGCCCGTCGGGGCGGCGCTCGCCCACCTCCGCGGCACGGAGCCCGGAGCCGGGGCCGGGGGTCCGGGCTCAGCCCTCGATGGTCGAACGGGCCGAGTCGACCATCTGCCGGGCAGCCCGGGCCCGGGCCCGGGCCGTCACGAGGTCGTTGTCCCCGATCGCCGCGTCGGCCTCGTCGTAGAGCTTCTGGGCCCGCTCGACCCGCGCCCGGGCCTTGCCGACCGACTGCCCCTCGTCCGCGAGCAGTTCGAGCTCGGCCCCGAGGGCCAGGATGTCGCCGTAGACCTCCTCGAGCTCGTCCCGGAGCTCGGCGACTTTCCCCTCCTCTTCTTCCCGCTTCTCGCGGGCCCGGTCCCTGAGCGCCTCTTTCGCGGACTCCTGGCCCTGCTGGATGTACTGGAGGTCGTCCTCGACGGTCTTCGCGGCCTCGGCGAGGACCTCGGCGAACCGGGTGCGCTCCTGCTTCGACTCCTCCCAGCCGGCTTTCGCCTCCCAGGCGCCGCCGGCCAGCGCGCCGCCGATGGCCCCCCCGATCGTGTCGGTCAGCGACCTCTCTTTCGAGATCAGCCCGCCGAGAGAACCGATGACCGAGCCGATCGCGCCCCCCGCGATCGCCCCCGCGGCCCCGCGCTCGAGCTCCCCCAGGTGGCGCCTCACCTGGTAGGTCGCCTTCACGTCGCGCCCAGACACCGCGAGCTCGAGCGAGCCCTCCTCGTCGATGTGCTTGACGTCCATCGTGCCCCGGTCCTCGCCGAGGTCCTCGTGCGTGATCTCCGTGCCACGCAGCGCGAGCTGGCTCATCAGTCGCTCGACGAACTCCCGGTAGAACGTCCCGACTCCCTGCGCGTAGTAAACGAACACCATATGCAACCATCCGTGCGAGCGCGGGGCTCAAAAAGGAACCCGTCGCCGTGCCCCGGGGGGCCGGGCCGACGGGAACGGCCGGCGGGATGCCCACCGGGTACTTCCCGGTCGGCCGTGGTGGACGGGAGACTCGCTGCCGTTCGGCGACTGCGCGCGGCGGGCGGCGCGGCGGCGGAAACGAGCCGGGGGCACCCCTGCCGCGCGCCGGCGCCCACGCGGGATGACCGGGAACCCGGGTGGGACGCGCCCCTCGTTCGCGCGCCTCTCCGGGGACCGGGGGGCCTCCCGCGAGACGGCCGGCCCGGGCGAGCGGCGGCCTCACCCGAGCGCCGCGATCCGGTCCATCGCCTCGGCGAGTCGGGGGAGCGCGGCCGCGTAGCTCAGCCGGAGCCAGCCCGGCGCGTGGAACGCCGTCCCCGGGGTCACCGCGACGCGGGCCTCGTCAAGCCAGCGGGACGCGGTCGCGATGTCGTCTCCGCCGACCTCGACGAACGCGTAGAACGCCCCGTCGGCCGGCGCGCACCGGAAGCCCATGGCCCCGAGCCGGCCGAGCACGTACCGCCTCCGCTCGTCGAAGGCCTGCCGCATTGTTTCGACCGGGGACTGGTCCCCTGTCAGGGCGGCGATCCCGCCGTACATCGCGAAGGTGACGGCCTGGCTGGTCGTGTGCCCCTGCACCCGGGCCATCCGGTCGATCACGGGCTGCGGCCCTGCGGCCCACCCGAGCCGCCAGCCGGTCATCGCGTAGGCCTTCGAGAAACCGTTCACCGTGACCGTCCGTTCGGCCATCCCGTCGAGGGAGCCGGGCGAGATGTGCAGGGGGCCGTAGACGAGTTTCTCGTAGATCTCGTCCGAGAGCGCGAGGAGGTCGTGGTCCCGGCAGAGGTCGGCGACCAGGCGAAGCGAGGCCGCGTCCAGCACGGCGCCGGAGGGGTTCGAGGGCGAGTTCACCACGATCATCCGGGTCCTCGGCCCGATGGCCTCAACGACCGCTTCGGAGATCTGGAAGGTCGCGGTGTCGACCGGGACGTTCACCGGGAGACCGTCCGCGAGCTGCACGCAGGGGCCGTAGCTGACCCAGTCGGGGGTGAGCACGACCACCTCGTCGCCGGGGTTCAGCACGGCCTGCATCGCCAGGTGGATCGCGTCCTTCGCCCCCGCCGTCACGAGCACCTGGGCGGGCGTGCAGGGGACGCCGTTCTCGTCCCGGGTCTTCGCCGCGATGGCGTCCAGGAGCCCGGGCAGACCGTTTCCCGGCGCGTAGTGGGTCTCGCCCCGCTCCAGGGCCTCGATGCAGGCCCGGACGATGTGATGGGGCGTCTCGAAGTCCGGCTCCCCGACCGAGAGGCTGATCACGTCGACGCCGGCCCGCTGGAGCGACTTCGCGCGGTTCGCGATCGCGAGCGTCGCGGACGGGGCGATCCCCGCCACCTTCGCGGAGAGGGTCATCCGAGCCGCTGGCAGAGCTTGACCGCGGACTCGACCGCCCGCTTCGCGTAGTCGATCCGTTCGGTCGCCTCCATCCGGGTCATCCCCGGGCCCGAGATCCCGAGCGCGACCGGCTTGTCGAACTCGAGCGAGAGGTCGATGATCTTCCGCGCCGCGTGCTGGACCACGATCTCGTCGTGCTGGGTCGCTCCCTCGATCACGCACCCGATGGTGACCACCGCGTCGACCCCGCCCTTCTTCAGCAGGGACTTGATCGCGAGCGGCATGTCGTACGCGCCGGGAACGTAGAGGACCTCGGCGACCTCGGCCCCCAGGAACTCCGCGTGCTCCCGGGCCTCGATCTCCATCATGTAGGTGATGTCCCGGTTGAACTCCGAGACCACGAATCCGAGCCTGATCGTCATGTCGTCTCTACCTCTGTATCACAGTATTATCAAGTATCATCACTGCCGGGCCGGGCCGGCGTCCTCGAACCCCTGCCGCTGGCCCGTGCCGGCCTCGCGCTCGAGCTCGCGGGGCCGCAGCATCAGCCGGACCGCGTTCACCGCGTGCTCGCGCGCCCGCCGTTCGGCGAGCCAGGCGAGCTCCGCGTCGCTCTCCGCCTCGTCCTCGTGGACGAAGACCTCGATGACGTGCCGGTTCGTCAGGAGCTGCGCGAGCATGAGCCCCTGCGAGGCCTCGTGGGCGCAGACCCGGTCCTTCTCCTTGCCGCCGGGCATCCCGAGCGCGATCACGATGTCGCAGCGCCGCTCCTCGATCAGCTTCTTGCAGGCGACCGGGAGATCCTTGATCCCCGGCACCGTGTACCGCTCGATCGCGACCGACGCGTGCCGCTTCAGCTCGTCGATCGCGTGCGCGCCCATGTCGACCCGGGCGAAGGTCGTGTCCGCGATCCCGACCCGCATCCCCGCCTCCTCAGGCCAGGTGGGCGGCCGCGGCCGCCACGCCGTCGTCGGCGCCCGGGCACCCGAGCCGGTGCATCGCGGCCTGGACGGCGCCCAGGGCCGCGAGGATCTCGGGGGCGTTCACGGCCCCCATGTGGCCGATCCGGAAGATCTTCCCCTTCAGGTGGTCCTGGCCGCCTGCGATCACGACGCCGAGCCTCTTGACGAGGCCGCGCAGGTCGGAATCGGTCGTCCCACCCGGCATCCGGATCGCGGTCACGGTGTTGGAGTAGCGGTGGAGCCCGTCGGTCTCCGGGAAGAGCGGGAGGCCCCAGGCCGCGGCCGCCGCGCGGACGGCCTGGGCGAGCCGCTGGTGACGGATCGCCCAGTGCTCGATCCCCTCCTCCTCGATCAGCAACCCGGCCTCGCGGAGCGCGAGAAAGAGCGGCACGGCCGGCGTGTACGGGGTCTCCATCGGCTCCTTCTTCGCCGTCCTGAGGTACGCGGCCAGGTCCAGGTAGTACGGGGGGCTGTCGCAGAACCGCTCGCGGGCGCGCTCCGAGACCGAGACGGCGGCGAGCCCCGCGGGGGCCGCCAGGCACTTCTGCGAGCCGACGATCGCGATGTCGACCCCCCAGCGGTCCGCCTCGACCACGTCGCCGCCGATCGAGGTGACCCCGTCCATGACGAAGAGGGCGTCGTGCTTCCGGCAGAGCTTCCCGACCTCGTGCGCCGGGTTCAGGATCCCGGCCGAGGTCTCGTTGTGGACCATGGTGACCACCTCGGCGCCGGCCTCGAGGCTTGCGGCCAGGCCCTCGAGCGGGAGCGGCGTCCCCCAGTCCGAGGCGAGCTTCGTGGCCTCGCCGTAGCGACACGAGATGTCGTACAGCCGCTCGCCGAACTTGCCGTTCGCCAGGCAGGCGATCTTCCGTCCCCTGCCGAGGTTCGCGACGGCGGCCTCCATCCCGGCCGTCCCCGAGCCCGAGAGGATCACCAGGTCGTTCTCGGTCCCGAAGGCCGGCTTCAGGCAGCGGACGCAGTCCGCGTAGACCTCGCCGAACTCGGGCGACCGGTGGTTGATCGCCTGGCGCGCCATCGCGAGGCGCACGCGCTCCGGGACAGGGACCGGCCCGGGCAGCATCAGCAGCAGTTCCTTCTCCATGACGATCCGTCTCAACTATATGTCGCCCGGGGCATATACTCTGCCGATGGTCGATGTCGCCGTCCTCGCCGGATCGGCCTCGGACGACGCGGTCGCGAAGGCGGCGATCGCGGTCCTCGAGGCGCAGGGGCTCTCCCACGACTACCGGGTCCTCTCGGCCCACCGCGACCCCGGCGCGCTCGAATCCTACGTCCGGGATTCGGACGCCCGGGTCTTCATCTGCATCGCCGGCCTCTCGGCGGCCCTGCCGGGCGTGGTGGCCTCGAGGACGGACCGGCCCGTGATCGGCGTGCCCGTCTCGGGGACGCTCGGGGGGCTCGACGCGCTCCTCTCGATCGCGCAGATGCCGAAGGGCGTGCCCGTCGCCTGCGTCGGGATCGACAACGGCGAGAACGCGGGCCGGCTCGCGGCCCGGATCCTGTCGCCGCCGCGCTGAGAAAAAGGAGAGAGGGGCCGGTGCCCGCCGGTGCAGCAGCGGGGTGGCCGGCGCGGCGTTCAGAGGCGGTTGAAGAGCCAGACGACGTCGGCGAAGTCTATCCGGCCGTTCCCGTTGCAGTCGAACGCCATGAGAGGCTCGTGCGCCGCGATCCAGTCCATCCGGTTGAAGAACAGGACGACGTCCGCGAAGTCGGCCCGCCCGTTGCCGTTCACGTCGTCGTAGAGCCCGTCGCCGTCGGTGTCGAGGGGCGGGTCGCCGGCGCCGCCGATCGGTGGAAGCGACTCGGGCGGGTAGCCCGGCGTTCCCTCGAGGATCTCGCCGAGCGAGAGGCCGTCGAAGGTGATCCCGCCCGTGACCGAGGGGTCGTCGACGACCGCGAAGTGCGGGTCGGTGTGGTCCACGCGGTGCATGGCGCGCTCCCAGACCTTGATCGCGTCGAGGACGAGCGGGTCGGCGGGATAGCGGGTGAGCCGCCAGCCGTCACCGTCGGGGACGGCCGGGTAGAGGGTGTACTGCGGCTGCTCTGCACCGCCCTCAGTCGCGTTCGCGACGACGTACCGGTCCGGCGAGGTATCGTTGCCCAGGACGTCACCGGTATCGTAGCGCCGAATCGCAGGGTCGGGCCGGTCCTCCCAGTTCTCGGCCCAGTAGCCGCCGATGGTCTTGAGCTCGGCGAGCGTCCGGCCATAGTAGCCGATGTCGCCGCCGGTCAGCGTCGTGTCGTTGACCACGACGAAGTGCGGGTCCGCGTGGGCCGTCCGGCGGAAGCCGTTCTCCCAGAGCCAGGTCTCGAACAGGTTGTCTTCGCCGTGCCAGTACTTCTCGATGTACCACCGCTCGCCCTGGTGCGTGACCCCGTAGGTCGTGTAGTACGGGTCGTCGCCGGGCTGCAGCACGCCGGCGATCAGGGTTCCGTTGGAGATATCGCCCGTGAGCCATAAGGGCGAGTTCCCCGAATCCTCGACCCAGTAGACAGCGCCGTGCAGCACCTCCCAGAGCGAGAGGCCGGCGTAGACCTGGTCGCCGCCGGTGATCGTCGTGTCCGTGATCACCACGTTGACGGGGTCGACGTGGCCGATCCGGAACGCGTGGAGGTTCTCGACCAGGTTCTGCTCGTCGACCTTCTGGTCCTGGTGCCAGTAGCGCGGGATCTCCCATCGTTCCCCGTTCTCTTCGGCGTCGTAGAGCGTGTAATACGGCGTCGGCAGGCTCGTGGTGTCGACGCTCGCGACGATGGCCGGGCGAGTCTGGTTCCCGGTGCCAATCGCGAGGAGGTCGCCGACGACGTAGCGCGGGGGAAGCGACGCGGGCGGGTCGCCCGGCGTCTCGATTGTGAGCGCGAGCGGAAGGAAGTCGGTCACGTCCTCGTTGATGACATAGGGCTCGTCGCAGAACCCGTCGCCGTCGCCATCGGCGTGGGTCTGCGAGAATCCGGTCCCGTCCGGCTTCGCCCAGGCGTTGCCGCCGATGAACGGACCCCCGACGATGTTCGGGCCGGCCGTCTTCGTGACGTTCAGCATCCCGGCCTCGGCCGCGCCGAAGAAGCCGTTGTCGGTGTTGTTCAGGTAGTTGTTCACGAGCAGTGACGACCAGTCGCCGCCGAGCGAGACACCCTGGCCGTTCCCGGTGATCCGGTTGGACGTGATGTTCGATCCGCCGCGATCGGTCGAGTCGACGCCGATCCCGGCGTTGTCCTCGATCCGGTTGCCCTCGATCGTCGCCCCGGCGTGCTCGAGCTGGATGCCGTTCCCGCCGTTGCCCCGGATCGTGCAGCCGCGGACGGTGAGCCCGCTCTCTCGGAGCGAGACGCCGTACTGATCGTTCTCCGAGACCTCGGAGTCCAGGAGAGAGTTCGGCGCGAGCCGGCCCGACAGGTCGGCCTCGAGGCCCGGGGCGTTCCCGGTCACGGTGCAGCGCTCGATCGTGATCCCGTCGCTCGGGTACTGGAGGCTGATACCGGCCCCGGTGCTGTCGCGGATGACCGAGTCCCGGATCAAAACCCACCCTGCGCCGCCCATCCCGGCGTAGCCGCACCCGAGCCCCACGCCGTTCCGTTCGAGCACGGCGTCCTCGATGACCGAGCCGTTCACGTGACCGATGTAGATCCCCCCGCTGCTGTCGCGGGCGGTCAGGTTCCGGACCGTCACGTTCGTGATCGGGCCGTCCGACGGGCCGGTGGCGAAGACGGCCCACCCGGTTCCGGCCGAGATCGCGTGGCCCATCCCGTCGAGGACGACGTCGGAGGTGTTGATCATCACTCCACCGGCGAGGTCATGGTCCAGGGAGTAGCTCCCGGGCCTGTCGATCAGCATCCCGGTGTCAGCGGCGGCGCCTGCCGGCGACGCGGCGAGCAGGAAGAGCGCGGTCGCGAGCAGCACGACGAGCGCTCCCTCGGGCGCGGCATGGCGCCTCGATGCGTTGGTTCCATGGTTCATGTTCAGTCCTCCGGCCGCTCTGCTCCGGGAGCGGCGATGGTGCGCTGGTGAGATTCATCCCGCGCGGAGGATTGGTACGGCACCCGGCTCACGGCCACGAAAGAGGGTCTGTCACTCCACGCGCGATTAGGGTAGATTCTCATGTGGCATCATAAACATTTCGATACGATGTTTCGTAGCATGGAGAACGAAGAGAGACGACCGTCGTCGTTCTCGCGTCGGAGCTCGCGGTGTCGGCCCGCCGGGGACGCGGGAGGGGACCCGGGCTCTCGCGGTTAAAAAAAAGGGGGGCTACAGGTTGTTGAAGAGCGAGGCGATGTCGGCGAAGTCGATCCGTCCGTTCCCGTTGAAGTCGAATGCCGGCAGTGGCTCGTGCGCCGCGATCCAGTCCATCCGGTTGAAGAACATGACCACGTCCGCGAACTCGATCTGGCCGTTGCCGTTCACGTCCTCGTGGAGCCCGTCCCCGTCCAGGTCGCGCGGGGGGGACCCGCCGATGGGTTCGACCGTGACAGTCGTGGTCGGGGCCGGCGTGGACCCGGTGGTCGGGGAGGGGGAGATCGACGCCGCCACGGTCGGGGAGGACGTCGGTGTCGTGGTCACCGGCGAGACGGTGAAGTCGGGCGTCGGCGGGACGGGTGTCGGCGTCGGGGTCGGGGTCGGGGTCGGCACCGGCGTCAGGGCCGGCGCCGTCCCCTCGATCGCGAACTTCTGGATCCGGTGGTTGTCACAGTCGACGACGTAGACGCTGCCCGCGCCGTCGACCGCGATCCCCCCGGGACTCTCGAACTGCCCCGGCCCGGTCCCCCGTGTCCCCCAGCCCGCTCGGAACATCCCGTCCGGCGTGAACTTCTGGACCCGGTGACTGCCGACCTCGGTCACGTAGATGTTCCCGGCGCCGTCGACCGCGATGTCCCAGGGTTCGACGAACTGGCCCCTGGTATCGGTGCCCCACTCCGCGAGCAGGGTGCCGTTCGTCGTGAACGTCAGGGTCCGGTTCATGACAGAGTCGACCGCATAGATGCGGCCCGCCCGGTCGGCCGCGATCCCGCGGAGATCGCTGTAGAGCTCCCCGTCTCCGTGCGTCTCCCACCTGGTGACGAACGCCCCTCCCGGCGTGAACTTCGTGATCCGGGCCGTGCCCCCGATCATATCCGTGATGTAAACGAATCCCGACCCGTCCACCGCGATGTCGAACGGAGAGTGAAACTGCCCGTCCTCGTGGCCCTCGGTCCCCCACTCCGCGAGCAGGGTGCCGTCCGGCGCGAACTCCAGGACGCGGAACGCCCCCGGATCCACGACGAGGACGTCTCCCGCGGGGTCCACCGTGATGCCCGACAGATCGGCGAATCCCCCGAGGTCGGCTCCTTCGCCGGCCCACGTCTCGAGGAACGTGCCGTTCCGGTCGAACTTCTGGACCCGCCTGTTGCCGCTGTCGGTCACGTAGACGTTCCCCGCGCCGTCGACCGCGATGTCCCCGGGGTAGTAAAACTGACCCTCACCGGAGCCGTTGGACCCCCACGTTGCGGTGACGACGTAGGTGTCCGCCGTCGGGACGGATGTCGGTCTCACGGTCACCGGCGAACCGGTGAACGGGAGGGCTGTCGGTGGAGGAGTCCCCGCCGGCGCCGGTGTCGGCAACCGACCCTCCTCCACGGACCCCTGGACCCGCGGGGTGTCCCAGCCGACGGAAAAGACGCTTCCCGCGCCCTCGACCGGGATCCCGCCGGGATGGTCGGGCGGGCCGTCACCGGTTTCCCACCCGGCGGTGATCGCGTATGTCTCCACGGCCGTGACGGCCAGCACGCTGCCGCAGGCGAGCAGCAGGATACAGATGATCGGGATGCGCCGCACGAGGACTCCTCCGTCCCGCTGCGAAGCTCTCTACGGCAAGGAGATAAGGCCTTCCCTGCCGGTTATCGTCGCCGGCGCGGATGCATCCGCTCCCGGCCTGCAGGGGCCGCGGGCGCCCGGGGCCAGGACACCGCCCCGACCCCCTGCCGGCGGGATCAG
Organism: Methanospirillum sp.; assembly: GCA_012728895.1. Taxonomy (GTDB): domain Archaea; phylum Halobacteriota; class Methanomicrobia; order Methanomicrobiales; family Methanospirillaceae; genus UBA288. The sequence goes on from JAAYEG010000023.1 coordinate 16,606, forward strand.
CCCGCCCGGACCACGACCACCCGCCATGCCGCCCCGTGGAGGCCCGCCGTCGCCCAGGCCACCTCCTGCTTCACGGCCGCGCCCCCGGGCGGGGCGATGGTGTACGACCCGCTCCCGGCCGGCTCGGCCCCGATCCTCTCTGCCGTCGCGACGAACTCGGGGTAGCCCTCGTACGCCGGGTCCGTGACGACGTTCCGGCCGATCCGGCCGGGGTCCGCGTCGTAGAGCACCAGGCCGTCCGGGGTCATCGCCCAGGCCGCGAGCGTGGTTCCCGAGACGGCGCGGTCGACCCGGTCGGCGAAAAGCAGCTCCGGCTCCACGAGCACGGAGACGAGCCCGAGAATCGCCCCGTCGGGCCCCCGGACGGGGTGGGAGAGCGAGACCGCGTCGAACCCCTCGACGGCCCGGAAGACCCCCGACATCACCGGCCCGCCCCCCTCGATCCCCGCCCGGACGAGGGCCTGGTCCCCGGCCGGACTCCCGACGATGCCGGCGAACTCCTCGGGCCTCGCGGCGGCGATCCGGCCGTCGGGCTTGATCGTGACCGCGTCGGCGAGGTGCGGCGACGAGGCCGCGAGCCGGGCCAGGACTGTGTCCGCCCCTGCCCCCGAGAGGCCCGTTGAGCCGAGCTCCGTCGCGGCCGAGGCCACGTTCCGGTCCAGCTCCTCGAGCGTCCGGTTCACGTCCGCCACGAGGACGGCCAGGACGGCCGGCTGGTCCCCGGCCACGGTCGGCGCGCCGGTGGTCGGGACGTACGGTACCCCGTCGGGCGACGGGGGGGAGGCGCAGCCGGCGGCCAGGACGGCCGCGACCGCGACGACGAGGATGGCACGGAGGCGCTGCATGCTCTGATCTGGATGGGCCGGGCAATAAGTCAGGCGGCGTCGTCCTCTCCCGGGGGCTTCGGGCAGGCCGGGAGCAGGTCGCCCGCGAGGCGGAGGGCGCAGAGGTCGCCGCACATTGAGCAGGTCTCGAGGTCGCCGTCGCGCACGTGGATCCGACGCGCGTGCCCGGGAAAGAGGGCGAGACGGAACTGCTCGTCCCAGTCGAGCCCGCGCCGGGCCCGGCCCATCGCCTCCTCGTGCCGAACGGCGGCGCCGTCGGGCCGGCGCGAGAGGGTCCCGACGTGGGCCGCGATCCGGGCCACGCGCGTCCCCTCGACGATGTCCTGCCGGTCCGGGAGGGCCAGGTGCTCCGCCGGAGAGACCATGCAGAGGAAGTCCGCCCCGTGCTGGCAGGCGACCGCCCCCCCGATCGCGGCGACCACGTGGTCGTACCCGGGCGCGAGGTCGGTCACGAGCGGGCCGAGGAGGTAGAGCGGGGCGTGCCCGGTGAGCTCCTTGAGCATCCCGACGTTGTACCCGACCTGCTCGAGAGGCATGTGGCCCGGCCCCTCGATCATGCGCTCGACCCCCGCCGAAAGCGCGCGCTTCGCGAGCCGCCCGAGGGCCAGGTACTCGGTCGACTTCGCGAGCCGCTCCGCGTCGGATCGGCAGCCCGGCCGCATCCCGTCCCCGAGCGACGCGACCACGCCGTGCTCGGCCAGGATCTCGCAGAGGTAGTCGAACTCCGCGTAGAGCGGGTTCTCCTCCCCCCGTTCGGCCATCATCACGGTATGGAACGCGCCGCCCCGGGAGACGACGCCCATCACTCGCGGGTCGTCGACGAGCGCGGCGTAGGCCTCCTGGTTCACGCCGCAGTGGAGCGTCAGGAAGTCCACGCCGTCCCGGCAGTGCTCCCGGATCACGCGGAAGAGCAGGTCGGCGTCGACGTCGACCGCGCTCCCCGCCCGCCGGACTGCCTCGTACACCGGGACCGTCCCGACCGAAACGTCGAGCGCCAGGATCGAGCGCCTGATGGCGGGCAGGTCGCCGCCCGTCGAGAGGTCCATCAGGGCGTCCGCCCCCTCGTCCAGGGCGGCCCGCGCCTTCTCGAGCTCGCCGGCCGGGTCGCACCGGGTCCCCGAGGTGCCGACGTTCACGTTCACTTTCACGGAGCAGCCCTCCCCGATCGCGCAGAGCCGGTGCTCGCGCCGCGGGTTGGCGGGGACGACGATCCTCCCCCGGGCGATCGCCCGGGCCACGCGGCGGGGGACCAGGCCCTCGGCGCGCGCGATCGCGTGGACGACCTCCGGCACGGACCGGAGGCACTCCTCGATCAGGCCGTGCATAAACAGGATATGCCCGGCGGTCGTTATATGGTTTGTATGCCGATCCGATGGATCCCGGGCCGGGGCGTGTTCGCGAACGCCTACGTCGCCGGCAGCGTGCTCGTGGACGCGGGGGTGACGCCCATGGCGGTCGAGCCCTACCGGGACGAGATCGAGGTGATCGTCCTCACCCACGGCCACTACGACCACACGGCCCACGTCCGCGAGTGCGCGGTTCTCTGCGACGCAGAGGTCGCGATCCACGCGGAGGACGCCGGGACCCTCGCCGACGATCACCGGTCGCTCTCGCTCCACTTCGGCGCCCGTTCGCCCGGGATCGTCCCCGATCTCCTGCTCGGCGACGGCGACGAGATCGGGGGGCTCCGGGTGCTCCACACCCCCGGGCACACCCCGGGCTCGTGCTGCCTGCTCGACGAAGGGACGGCCGATCTGCTCGCGGGCGACACGGTCTTCTCGGACGGGTGCTTCGGCCGGTACGACTTCGCCGGCGGGTCGCGCGAGGCCCTCACCCGGTCCCTCGACCGCCTCGCCGCCCTCGAGGTGCGGGGACTCTACCCGGGCCACGGCTTCCCCGCGGAGGAGGGCGGGTCGCGCCACGTCCGCGCCGCCGCCGCGCTGATCCGCCGGCTCTGAGATGGAGACGGGGATCTACTGCCTGGTCTTCGCGAACCCGCCCGCCGTCCTCGTCGTCGGCCGGCTCGGCCCCGTCGCGTTCCGGCCGGGGTACCACCTCTACGTCGGGTCCGCCCTCGGCCCCGGGGGGCTCTCCCGGGTCCGGCGGCACCTCCGGCTCTCCAGCGAGCGGGACCGGGCGCCGCGCTGGCACGTGGACCGCCTCCTGCTCGACCCCCGGTTCCGGCTCGAGGCGGTGGTGGCGGCGGTCACGTCCGAACGGCTCGAGTGCGCTCTGGCCGGGGCGATCGCGGGAGACCGGGTCCCCTGCTTCGGTGCGAGCGACTGCCGGTGCGGCTCCCACCTGCTGTACCGTCCGCGGGACCCGACGGCGGAGGTCGCAGCGGCCTTCGGGACGATAGGCCTGGCCCCAACCGTTATTCTCGCCGGCGACCCCGTCGAGCGAGCCCTGGCCCCCGGCGTGAAGGACCGGTAGGGCGAGACTGTTCCCCCGGGGTCCCGGGTTCCGCCCCCTTCCGGGGGCTCGCCGGGAGGTACGTCGGACGGAGAGAGGGGGCGGACCGGGGTTTTTTTCCGCGCACGGCCCGGCGCGGACCCGGGCCTGCCCGGAGCGGCACCCTTTATCTGCCTGCACCGCCATCCCACAAAACATGCAGGTACTGGGGATCTCCGGGTCCATGCGCGAGGACGGGAACACGGCCTTCATGGTCCGGGCGCTGCTCGACGAGGTGGCGAAGGCGGGGATCGAGACGGAGTACGTCTCGCTCGCCGGGAAGGAGATCGGGCCGTGCACCGGGTGCGAGCTCTGCAGGAAAGAAGACTTCTGCACGATCCAGGACGACTGGGACGGGATCGCCGAGCGGATGCTCGAGGCCGAGGTCGTCGTCCTGGGTTCGCCGACCTACTACTACGACGTGAACGGACAGACCAAGAACTTCATCGACCGGACCTACTCGCTCTACCACCGCCGCCGGCTCGCCGGGCGGGGCGGGGTCGCCATCGCGGTCCAGGCGAACACGGGCGGCACCCGGACGGTCGAGACGATCGAGGGGTTCCTCTCCACCCACGAGTTCATCTCCCTGGGGTCGGTGGTCGGGAACGGCTTCGCCGCCGGGGCGGTCAAGAACGACGGGGCCGCCCTCGAGGCCGTGCACGGGATCGCCAACCGGATCGCCGCCCACCTGGGGCGCACCTAGGCGGCGGCACGGCGGCGCGAACGGGCGCGGGACCGGGGCTCAGCCGACCCGCCCGTAGAGCGTGGTCCGCTCGACGAGAGGGCGCCCGAGATCGGCCGCGATCCTCTCCATCTCGGCCGGATCCAGGTAGCTCCCCCCCGTCCCCCCGGCCGCGCTGGTGATGTGCTCCTCGTAGAGAGTTCCGCCCAGGTCGTCGGCGCCGGCGAGGAGGAGGAGGGACGAGAGCTTCGTCCCGACCTTGACCCACGAGGCCTGGACGTGCTCGAAGTTGTCGAGAAATAGCCGCGCGACCGCGGTCAGGAGCAGGTCCTCCCGACCGGTGGCGCCCGCCGGGGCCTTCCCCGCCCGGTAGAGCGGCGTGTTCTGGTGGATGAACGAGAGCGGGACGAACTCGGTGAAGCCGCCGGTCTCGTCCTGGATTTCGCGGAGGACCGAGAGGTGCTCGACCCGGTCGTCGACCGACTCCCCGACCCCGTACAGGATGGTCGCGGTCGACCGGACCCCCATCCCGTGCGCCTCCCGGATGATCCGGACCCACTCGGCCGTCGGGACCTTGCCGGGGCAGATCCGCCGGCGCACCGGGTCCACCAGGATCTCGGCCGCGGTGCCGCAGAGCGAGCCGAGCCCGGCCTCGCGGAGCCGTTCGAGCTGCTCCGCCGTGGTCCACCCGCTCCGGGCCGCCCCGTAGGCGATCTCCTGCGGGTTCCCGGCGTGGAGGTGGACGCCCGGTGCCCCGGCCCGGCAGGCCTCCAGGATCGCCGCGTAGGTCTCGCCGGTGAAGTCGGGCGCGAGCCCGGAGACCGTGCAGATCTCGGTCACCCCCCTGGACCGGGCGAGCTCTGCCGCCTCCCTGACATCGTCGAGCGAGAGGCGGAACGCATCGGGGTCGCCCTTCCGCCGCGAGAAACCGCAGAAGCCGCACCGGTTCACGCAGAGGTTCGTGACGTTCAGGTTCTGGTTTCGGACGAACGTAATCGCCTCGCCCGTCCGCGCCGCGCGGGCGCGGTCGGCGGCCGCGGCGATCGCGTGGACCGCCGGCCCGGTAGTGGCCGCGAGGAGCCCGGCCGCCTCATTCCTGGAGAGCCGGTGGCCGTCCTCGACGTCGTCCAGGAGGCGGACGACCCCGGCGAGATCGTGCTCAAGAGACATGTGCTATGCCAGAGCATGGCGCGGTCCCCCCTGATAAGACCCGCGGTCCGCCGGGTCAGGCCGGATCCGCGGGGGGGTCGTCGAGGAGGGAATAGGAGGTGGTCCGGCGGACGAGCCGGCGGCCCAGGTCCGAGACGATCCGGGCCATCGCGGCCGGGTCCATGAACGCGGCGTCCTCGGCGCCGGCGTCGACCGAGACCTCGTCCTCGAACATGGTCCCGCCCAGGTCGTCGGCCCCCGCGAGCAGCAGCAGGGAGACCATCTTCGGCCCCACCTTGCCCCACGAGACCTGGACGTGGTCGAAGTTGTCGAGGAAGAGCCGGGCGACCGCGATCAGCAGCAGGTCCTCCCGCCCCGTGGCGCCCGCCGGGGCCTTCCCCGCGCGGTAGAGCGGCGTGTTCCGGTGGACGTAGGTGAGGGGCACGAGCTCGGTGAACCCGCCGGTCTCGTCCTGGACGCCGCGGAGCAGGTCGAGATGGGTGACCCGGTCGGCTGCCGACTCCCCCGCCCCGTACATGATGGTCGCGGTCGACCGGATCCCCATCCCGTGCGCCTCGCGGATCACCCGGAGCCAGGTCGCGGTGTCGCACTTTCTCGGGCAGATCACCTGCCGGACCTCGTCGACCAGGATCTCGGCCGCGGTCCCCTGGAGGGTCCCGAGGCCCGCCGCGCGCAGCCGTTCGAGCACCTCCCGGGTCGAAACACCCGCTTTCTCTGCGACGAACGAGACCTCCTCGGGGGAGCAGAAGTGGACATCGACGCCGGGGGCGGCCTCGCGGATCCACGAGACCAGGTCCGTGTACGACTCGACCGAAAAGCCGGGGTGGACGCCGGAGAGCGGACAGATCTCGGTCACGCCGCGCTCGGCCCCGAGCCGGGCCCGGCGCTGGATCTCCTCTTTCCCGTGGAGGTACGTGCCGGGGGCGCCGGGCGGCCGGCCGAAGCCGCAGAAGCCGCAGAGGTTCTTGCAGATGTTCGTGACGTGCAGGTTCTGGTTCCTGACGTAGGTGACGCGGTCGCCGACCCGCTCCTCGCGGACCTCGTCGGCGGCCGCCGCGATCGCGAGCGCCTCGCGGCCGGTGACCTCCATCAGGCGCCGGGCCTCCCCGGGCGTCAGCCGGTGGCCGGCGACGGTGTCCGAGAGCAGGGTCCTCAGGTCCATCCTCAGCGCCTCCTGGCCGGCTTCTTCTTCGACCCCCTCTCCCGGGGGGGCTCCGGCGCCCGCTCGCGATCGCGCCGCCGCTGCCAGAGCTCCCACAGGAGCATCGCCCCGATCACGATCGCCGCCACCTCGAAGAGGTGGAGCGGCAGGTACCCGACGATCGGGACGGCGAAGAGGGCCTTGCCGACGATCCACTCGGGCTTCACGGGCTGGAGCCGCCCGAGCCCGGCGTAGCCGCCGTCCTGGTCCCGGATCGGGTTGTTGTCCCCCTTCGTGATGTACCCCCCGTGGTCGGCGCCGAACTGCTCGGCGGCCTCGGACTCGTTGACGCGCCCGATCGCCCGGTGGATGATCGGGTGGACGTCCGTCGCCCCGTTCGGCCGGTAGACGATCACGTCCCCCCAGACCGGCTCGCCGGCCCGGTCGGGCAGGTCGTTGAACCTCCCGTACCTGGAGAGGCTGCCCTCGTTCGAGGTCACGAGGGCTCCGTAGCGGTCGGCGGCGACCACGAGCACCAGGTCGCCGACGTTCATGTTCGGGACCATGCTCTCGGACTCGATCGTGACCACTGCGGGCCACGTGCCGGAGACGAGAAAGAGGACGAGCGCGATCAAACCGACCACGCCGACGACCCAGGCCAGGTCGCGCGCGAGCGAGCCCCAGCGGTCCCCGGGGTCGCGCAGCCGCTCGGTAACGGACGGATCTGGCCGGGAAGCCCCCATGTGCCTGAAAGGTTGTTTTCAGGCCGTTCTTATAGGTAGCGGATAACCTATGAAGCCCCACGGCCAACAGGAATGGGATGCTCGAGGCTGCGGAGATCGTCCAGCGGTTCCTCCTGGGCGGGCGGCAGGTCCACCCCGACGTGGTCGCCTGGATCCGCGAGCAGAACGACCCCGGGCTCGTCGACCGGATCCTCCGCGAGACCCCCGAGGACGTGGTGGTGGTCTCGCGGGACGCGATCCCGTCGATCCGGCCCGAGCGGGACGGCGTCCGGTTCCTGGGCGACCCCGGGCTCGAGGTGATCGAGGGGGCCGCAGGTTCCTGCCCCCCGATCACATCGGTGCAGGACTACGCCCACTACTTCCGCGACCGCTACACCCGCCTGGGGGGGGTCGTCCGCTCGCGGGTCCACGCGATGCCGATCGAGGCCCTGTCCCGGTCGGGACGCTACCGCCAGCAGGAGTGCACCCTGATCGGCATGGTCGTCGAGGCCCGGTCGACCGCGAAGGGCAACCGGCTCGTTCAGCTCGAGGACCCGACCGGCGTGATCCCGGTCCTCTTCAACAGCAACCGCCCCGACTTCGACCAGGCCGAGCGGCTCGTCCCGGACGAGGTGGTCGGGGTCCGGGGCAAGCTCGCGGAGACCGGGTCGGTCTTCTACGGCGAGCAGATCCTCCGCCCGGACGTCCCGATCAACCACGCCCCGTTCCTCTCCCGGGAGCCGGGGAGGGTCGTCATGATCTCGGACGTCCACGTCGGCTCGAACACCTTCCTCCCCGAGGCCTGGGACTCCTTCACCGACTGGCTCCGCGAGAGCGACGACGTGAACTACCTTCTGATCGCCGGCGATCTGGTGGACGGGATCGGGGTCTACCCGGGCCAGGAGAACGAGCTGGTGATCCCCAACATCGACGACCAGTACGCCGAGTTCGGCCGGATGCTCCGCGCCCTCCCCTCCCGGGTCCGGATCGTCGCCGCGCCGGGCAACCACGACGTGGTCCGGGGGGCCGAGCCCCAGCCCGCGCTCCCCGAAAGGTTCGCCTCCCACCTTCCCGCGAATTGTACGACCGTGGAGAACCCGGCCCTGGTCTCGATCCAGGGCGTCCGGGTCCTGATGTACCACGGCCGCTCGATGGACGACCTGATCTCGCTCATCCCGGGGGCCACGTACGACCGGGCAGGGGAGATGATGGAGGAGATGCTCCGGCGCCGCCACCTCGCCCCGAGCTACGGGAGGCGGACCCCGATCGCGGCCGCGAAGGCCGACCGGCTCGTGATCGACTGCATCCCCGAGGTGCTGCTCACCGGCCACGTCCACGTGATGGGGCTCTGCCGGTACCGGGGGGTGCTGGGCGTCAACCCGGGGACCTGGCAGGCCCAGACCGCGTTCCAGAAACAGATGAACGTCAACCCCACCCCGGCCCGGGCGGTCGTGCTCGATCTCCAGACCCTGGAGCCCAGGGTGCTCGACTTCAGCTAGCGGCGACAGGCGTCGCCCGGGTACTCCCTATATATGCCCGACCGCTGAATTTGCAGGTGATGACGAACGTCGTCGTCTACTACACGGACAGCTGTCCCTACTGCAAGATGGTCAAGGCCTTCCTGGACCGGAGGAAGGTCGAGTACCGGTCGATAAATGTCGGGCGGGACCGCCAGGCCGCGAGCGAGATGGTGGCGCTCTCGAACCAGTACGGCGTCCCGGTCACGACGGTGGACGACCGGGTGATCGTCGGGTACGACGTCCAGCAGCTCGGCGAGCTCTTCGGAGAAGAGAAGACCGAGGGGACGTACGATGTCCTGGTTATCGGGGCCGGGCCGGCGGGACTGACCGCCGGGGTCTACTGCGCGCGAAAGGGGCTCAGGACGATGCTGCTCGCGACCACGATCGGGGGCCAGGCCCTCGAGTCGTGGGCGATCGAGAACTACATGGGCTACCGCCTGATCCGGGGCGACGAGCTGATGCAGAAGTTCGAGGAGCAGATCCGGACGCAGGACGTCCGGCTGGAGCTCGACCAGGTGACCTCGGTCGCGCAGGAGGGAGAGCGGTTCAGGGTCGAGACCGGGACCGGCCGGATCTTCGACGCAACGGCCCTGGTCGTCGCGTCCGGCAGGCACCCGCGCCGCCTCGGGGTCCCGGGCGAGGAGAAGTACCTCGGGCGGGGGCTCTCGCTCTGCGCGACCTGCGACGGCCCGCTCTTCAGGGACAAGCGGGTCGCGGTGATCGGCGGGGGGAACACGGGGGTCGAGACCGCGCGGGAGATGGCCGGGATCGCGGCGCACGTCGTCCTGGTCGTCCGCTCGGAACTCAAGGCCGACCGGGCGAACGTGGTCCGGCTGGAAGCGATGAAGAACGTCAGCATCATGACCGGGCACGAGGTCGCGGCCCTCCGGGGCGACGGGTTCCTGGACGGGATCACGCTGCGCGAGCGCGCGAGCGGCAGGGAGACGACGCTCGACGTTGACGGCGTCTTCACCGAGATCGGCTGGGAGCCGAACACCGATTTCCTGGGAGGACTCCTCGAGCTGAACGGGCGGGGCGAGATCGTCGTCGACGAGAACTGCCACACCTCCGTCCCGGGGGTGTACGCGGCCGGCGACGTGACGAGCATCCACTCGGACCAGATCATCATCGCCGCGGGAGAGGGGGCGAAGGCCGCGCTCGAGGCCTTCGGCTGGGTCTTCGCCCCCCGGTAAACCGGGAAGGGGAGCTCCTCCCCCCTAGACCATCCCGAAGAGGGTGACCACGTCGGCGAAGTCGACCCGGCCGTTGCCGTTGAAGTCGAACGCGCCCGGGGGCCCGTACGCGGCGCAGACGTCGATCTGGTTGAACAGGAGCGTGATGTCGGCGAAGTCGACCCGGCCGTTGCCGTTCACGTCCTCGTAGGTCCCGTCGTCGTCCAGGTCCTGCGGCGGCCCGAACCCGCCCGGAAGGGTCGTCGCAGGCGTCTCGTTCGTGGTCGGGGTCACCGTCGGGGTCCCGTTCACCGTCGGGGTTACCGTCACCGTCGGGGTCTCGTTCGCCGTCGGGGTCGGCAGGACGCTCGGGACGGGCGTCTCGGTCATTGTCGGCGTCGGCGCGGATGTCGAGAGCTCGAGCCAGTCGAGGTTGATCCGGCCGACCCCCTCGAACGAGAGCCTCACCACGTGCCGGCCCCCGGGGACCGCGAGCGGGGCCGGACCGGCGAACCCGTCGTAGACCGACCACCCGCCGGTCGGGCCGATCATCACCTGGCCGGCCGGGACCCCGTCGAGGGAGACCGCCACCGGCTTCGTCTCCGCGTCGGGGTTCGCGGCGCGGAGCGCGAGCACCCATTCCCCGGGAGCGGGGGCGTCGACCGAGTACTCCAGGTACTCGGTCGTGCGGGTGTACGCGACGTTCACGACGCCTCCCTCCGCCTCGATATCGACCCCCTCGCCGGGCCTCAGGCTCTGCTCGCTGCCCAGGTTCTCGGGCTCTTCATCGTGGTAGGCGACGCCCTCGCCGCCGTAGTCGAAGTGCTCTGCCTCGACCCGGCAGGGGAGGACGTGCGGCCCGGGGAACGGGGCCTGCGGGACGGCCGTCGGCGTGGGCGTCACGGTCACGGTGGCGGTCGGGGTCACGTTCGGCGTCGGTGTCGGTGTCGGTGTCGGTGTCGGCGTGGGCGTCGGTGTCGGCGTGGGCCCGGCGAACGCCAGCTCGAACCGGTCCAGGTTGAGCGCGTCGGCCGAGAACGCGAGACGGAGCGCCTGGACCCCCGCCTCGAGGCGGACCGTCGTCGCCGCCGTCGCGAACGAGGAGGCCGACGACGTCTGCGGCACCGTCACGCTTCCCACCTCGACGCCGCCGGCGAGGACCCGGATTGTCCGGGGGCCGTTCCAGGCCGCGGCCCGGACCGTGACCCGGTAGTCGCCCGCCTGCTGCACGGTCGCGGTGTACTGCGTCCACTCGGTGTCGCGGATGAACGCGAGGGCGTACCCGCCGTCGATCGCCTCGATGTCGACGTCGTCGGCCCGGTAGGCCCCGCCGCTGTTGCCGGCCGTCGTGTCGTGGTAGGCGACGCCCGCGCCGCCGTAGTCGTAGTCCTCGGCCTCGATCGTGCCCGGCACGAGGTGGTCTCGGTACGGCCCGGGCTTGACGAGCGAGGTGAGCGGGAGGTCGTCGACGTGGCCCGAGAACGCGAACGGCTCGTCGCAGAACCCGTCCCCGTTCCCGTCGCCGTGGGTCTCGGACCACCCGTCCCCGCCGGGCTTGGCCCAGTAGTTGCCGCCGATGGACGGGCCGCCGATGATGTTCGGCCCGGCCCGCTTCGCGACCGAGAAGTAGTTGCCGCTCGAGTAGCCGGCGACGTCCGCGTTGTCGCCGGGGTTCGAGAACCGGTTGTTGTAGACCACGTTGTCGAACGCGTTCGCGACCCAGACGCCGCGCCCGACGTTGCCCGTGATCTGGTTCCCGGAGATGCTCACCCCGTGGGCGTCGTTCCAGAGCACCACGCCGGCGAAGAGGTTGTTCTCGATGACGCAGTTCTCGACCCGGCCGAGCCCGATGCCCATGCCCTCGAAGTAGATGCCGTAGCCCCAGCCCGAGATCCTGAGGTTCTTCACGGTCACGTCCGTGATGTTGTTGACGTAGATCCCGGCCGTGTAGTAGCTGGTCCCGGTTCCCGAGAGGCGGTGGTTCTTGCCGTCGATCACGACGCCTGGCGACGTCACCTCGATGCAGACGGGCTCGTTCCGGTTCAGGATGTCCTGCGTGAAGTAGTAGGTCCCAGGGCTCGAGATCACCCGCGGGCCCGAGATCGCGTACGGGTTCGCGGTCGTCGTCGGCACGGTGGTAGCGGGCGTGCCCTTCGTGAGCGAGCCCGCGATCGCGCTGTAGAAGCGGTCGGCGATCTTCCGCTCGCCCGACTCGTCGGGGTGGATGTAGCGCGGGGCCTGGTTGTCGGCCCGCCCGTCGTAGCCCGAGTAGAGGTCGACGACCGTGATCGGAGAGGTCGAGGTGGTCTTTCCGGCGGCCCAGCCGGGGAGCCTGTTGTTGAACTCGATCAGCCCCGAGTTGGTGTTCCGGTAGCTGTCCCCGGTCGGCGGGAGCTTGCCGACGTAGATCCGGACCCGCGGGTTGTCGGCCCGGAGGGCGTCGACCAGCCGCCCCAGGTTCGATAGCCGGGTCTCCATCGGGGTCCGGGCGAGGACGTCGTTCGTCCCGATCAGCACGAGCGCGACGTCGGGCGTGTAGGTGGAGAGCCAGGTCGAGAGCTTGCCGCCGGTGCCGACGCCGTCCACGATCCCGCCGATCGTGTACCCGCCGTGGCCCTCGTTGTCACGGTCGAACGAGTACCCCGGGAAGGCCGGCACGTTCCAGGACCCGGCGAAGTCGACGTCGTAGCCGTTCGACCGGAGTTTGCTCCAGAGCCAGTAGCGGTAGGTCGGGTGCACCTGCCCGTCGTCGGTGTCGAGCATCCCCTTCGTGATCGAGTCCCCGAGCGGGACGATCCGGGTGCTGGCCTCGGCAGCGGTCCCGGAGATGAGGACGAGCAGGACCACGGCGGCCGCAACGAGACAGAAGAAGGTACTGGTAGTACCCGTGCGGGTCATCGTGAGAACCTCACCAGGTACTCGTCCCCCTCGCAATTATACCTGTGGTGGACGAGTGCCGGCAGGCTCAAGAGGCTGGACGGCGAGACTCGGCCATGCAGAGTCGTGTCCGGGAGGCGCTCGGCCTCCGGTTCGAGCCCGTCGCAATCCTCTTCTCCGACGAGCGGCCGGGAGACGCCCTCTCGTTCGCCGAGGGCCGGCGGGGGTGCGTGATGTGGCTATTCGCGCAGGCCGCGCTCGGGAGAACGGCCGCGATCTCGCGCGAGACGGTTGGATGCCCGGGCGGGGCCGTCGGGCTCGGGTTCGAGGACGGCTTCCCGGACGAGGAACGGCACGCGTACTTTCTGAGCTGCGGCGTCGAGGGGACGGGAGCCCCCGAACGCCTCGTGGAGGAGGCGCGGGCCATGCCCGGATCGCCGGCGAGAGAGCATCTCCTCCACGGCGAGCGTTACTGGAAAGATCCGGAGGCGGCCGCGGCCTTTTTCGAGATGCTCCCGGCCGTACCCGCCCCGGCAGCCTGGGTGGTCCTGGTGCCGCTCTCGGCCCTGCCGGAGGGCGAGGAGCCGGTAGCCGTGGTCTTCGTCGCGAACGCGCTCCAGACGACGGCGCTCGTCCAGCTCGCGCACTACCGCCGCCCGACGGCCGACGGGGTGATCGTCCCGCCGGGCGCGGGCTGCATGCAGTTCCACCTCTGGGCGGTGGCGGAGACCAAGAGAGAGTTTCCGCGCGTGGTGGTCGGGCTGGTCGACCCCTCGGCGCGGCTCGAGGTCAAGAAGACACTCGGTCCCGACGTCCTGACCGTGAGCGTCCCGTGGCGGCGCTTCCTCGAGTTCGAGGAGGACGTGGCCGGCTCGTTCCTCGAGACCGCCCAGTGGGAGGAGCTCGCGGCGTAGATCGCCGCGAGGGGACCACTGGCTGTTGCCTGAAGACCAGCAGCTGGGCGATATCCGCGAGCTGAGCCCCTTTCCCGCCACGAGGGTCCGCGAAGGGTATCCGTCCGTTCGCCTCCGGGGCCGCTTCGGGAACCCCTTCGGAGATTTTATTGTCGTGCTCATCACAGTCAAGGTATCTCTGGGTGGACTGGAATGGACGTGCAACGGCTACGGCTGGCGGTGATCCCGCTCGCGCTGATCTTGATGACAACCCTGTCGGGCGCCTGCCTCGCAGCCGATCATACGGCGACGGCGAACATCACGGAGACGACCGATCCGGAAAACGGAGTGGTCGCGGACTCCACGAACTCCGCCGCCCGGAACGGCACGGCGGGCTGCGTCGTGACCGGATCCGCAGCGGACGGTTGCCGGACGCGCCTCGTCCTTCTGGGCACCACGGGCGGTGTGGGCTGGTGGCCGGAGACGGACCGCGCGAGCTCCTCGGCGGCCATCGTCGTCAATGACACGATCTATGTCGTGGACATGGGGCAGGGCTCCGCCCCCCGCCTCTCCCAGGCGTTCAACACGGGCACCTTCATCGAGACGAGCGGCGGCAGGATCCAGGACGGCTCCTCCACGTTCCTCCAGAACATGACAGCGCTCTTCTTCACGCACCTCCACATGGACCATACTGCAGACTACCCCGCCCTCCTCCTCACCGGCCCGGGGGCCGGCCTCGGCATGCGCACCGACGCCGCCACGAACAGGACGACATTCGTACCGCTGAAGGTATTCGGACCATGCACCAGGGGACAGCTCGAGGAGGACAGGGTTGGCTTCACGAACAGGGGCGGCCGGATCGTCTCGACGGACAGCGCCGACCCCGAGCAGATCACGACCTCGCCCGGCACCCGTCAGATGACCGAGGTAATCTGGCAGGCATACGCCCAGGCCATCAACGACCTCACCCTCGATGACGGGTACCCCGACTTCCGGAGCCTGGTCAACGTCACCGAGATCGGGGGCAACGCCTCGTGGGATATCCCGATGCCCGTCACCGTCACGGACCCCAACAACGGCACCTGCCCCGCCATGGACCCGTTCGAGGTCTACCGCGACAGCAACGTCCGGGTCACCGCCGTCCTGGTCGATCACCACCAGATCTATCCGGCCTTCGCTTTCCGGTTCGACACCCAGGATGGGTCGGTCGTCTTCTCGGGCGACACCGGCCCCGACACGGGCGGCAACCTGCAGCGGCTCGCGACCGGCGCCGACATCCTGGTTCACGAGGTCATCGACCGGGCCTGGATCGACCAGAAGTTCGGGGCACCCGCTCCGGGGAGCCCGATGGACGCGCTGAAGACCCACATGCTCGAGTCTCACACCGCGAACGACGTCGTCGGGTCCGTGGCCGAGTCGTGCGGGGTCGGTACGCTCGTGCTGAACCATATCGTGCCCGGCAACACTCCGCCGATCCATCTCCTCGAGGCGGCGCGCACCTTTACCGGGCAGGTGATCGTCGGCGAGGACCTGATGCAGATCGGTATCGGGGCGACCGGTTGACCGGGGCTCGATCACCCCGCTGTCCCCTGCACAGGACACTTCGCGGCAGGA
The DNA here is from genome assembly GCA_012728895.1 of Methanospirillum sp. Lineage (GTDB taxonomy): Archaea > Halobacteriota > Methanomicrobia > Methanomicrobiales > Methanospirillaceae > UBA288. The sequence goes on from JAAYEG010000023.1 coordinate 31,693, forward strand.
GATACGCCGGGCCGTGAGGGACCGATCGCTGCGCTGCGCCGCCTGTCATGCGATCAGCGCCGGGTCGTGACCGGCTGGTCGCGTACCCGGCGAGTCGTGGTTACAGCAACCTCGTTCTCGTGCGGAGGGCGGGAGAACGGGGACCGGAACCGCATAACCATGGCGACGGGGGAAGACAGGGGCCGGCACGGAGAGACCGGACTATCCAGGCTGGGGCGAGAAACACCCCGGCGCCACGGACAGAAGCACGCCGCCGAAGACCGGCGGGGCTATTGCACCTTCCGTTCGCCGGGACGCGCGTCCCCTTCCCTCGCCCGGTAGCCGTCGAGCAGCAACGAGGCGACGTTCCTGACGGGGAGGTCCGTGTGTCCCTGGATGTGGAACTCGCAGAACGGGCAGGAAGAGATCACCTGATCGGCCCCGGTCTCCTCGATCGCCTTCCGCCGGAGCTCGCCGAGCGCCGCCGCCTCCTCGGGCTTCCCGGACTTGACCCCGCCGCCCGAGCCGCAGCAGTAGGCCGGCATCTCGACGAGGTCGGCGACCCCGCGGATGAACGCCCGGGGCTCCTCCGAGATCCCCTGGCCCCGGAGCAGGTGGCAGGGGTCGTGGTAGGTGACCTTCAGGGGCAGGCGGGCCGGCGGCTCGATCCCGAACTCGGTCAGCACCTCGTTGATGTCCATCACCCGGAAGGGGAGATCCCCGTAGTTCTTCTTGAGGGTCATCCCGCACCCGGCGCAGGTGGTCATCACGACGGGGTACGGCCGGAAGGCCCCGATGTTGATCCTCTTGAGCCGTTCGAGATCCTCCGTCTGCCCTGTCCGGAGCAGGGGCGAGCCGCAGCAGACCTGCTCCATCGGGATCACCACCCGGATCCCGTTCCGGCGGAGGACCTCGATCGCGTCGAGCGCGGTCTCCGGGAGGCGCATGGAGTACATGCACCCGACGAAGAACGCGACCTCGCCGCGCACCGGCCCGTACGGCTCGATCACCGGCTCGACCCGTTCGAAGAGGGGGGTCGTGATCCGGGCGACCGAGCGGCCCGTGGTCCGGACCAGGTCCGCGATCTCCGCGTGGCGCGGGAACGTGTAGCCCCGGCGGTGCGCCTCGGCCCGGAGCCGCTCGATCGCCTTGCCCATGATCTCGATATCCTTCGGGCAGGCCTCGTAGCAGGCGTGGCACGAGGTGCAGGTGAAGAGGCCCTCCGCGTCTGCCTGGGAGACCCGGTCCCCGGCGTCGCGCGGGTCGAGGACGAGCCGCTCGAGCTGCCTCATCGCGGTCGGGCCGGCGAAGTCCGTGACCGCGACGGCGGGGCAGACCGAGACGCAGGACCCGCACTCGACGCAGTCGCAGAGCGGCTTGAGCGCCTCGACCGTGGCCGCGTCGGGGAGCTCGCCGCCGCCCTTCGGCAGGAGGGCGGCGATCCGCGCGATCCGCGGGACCAGGTCGACCACCAGGTCGCGGACCACCGGGAGGTCGAGCGGCTCGATCACGTCGCCGTCTCCGACCGGGGTCATGCAGGCGAGGGCGGGCTTCCCGTTCACCTTCACCGCGCAGGAGCCGCACTGGCCGGAGCCGCAGCAGTAGCGGTAGGCGAGCGACGGGTCCTGCTCGCGGGCCGCGTGGAGCGCGTGGAGGACGCGCGCGCCCTCGTGGACCTCGACCGTGTACGGGACGAGCCGGGCCGGCTGGCCGGAGGCCGGGTCGAACCGCGAGACCCGGATCGTGACCGGGGTCATCGTGCGACCTCCTCGATCCCCTCGCCCGCGGTGGAGAGATACGTGTGGGCGTACGGCGACCGGTCCGGCGGGAGCTCGCAGGACGGGTCCAGGCGGGTGTGGGCCCCGCGGCACTCGGGCCGGAGGAGCGCCGCCCGGCAGATCAGCTCGGCGGTCAGGAGCATGTTCGCCGCCGTGCAGCAGTCGAGCAGGTTCCGGTCGGTCCGGGCGAGGAGCCGCTCGTGCTTCAGGACCTCGATCCCGGCCAGCGCCCCGGCGAGCTGCCCGCGGTCCCGGTAGATCCCGGCGCCGCACCACATCGTCTCTTTGAGCCGCCGCACGACCGACGCGGGCGGCACCTCGCCGTCCCGGAAGCCATCGAAGCGGCGCCGGAGCGCCCCGAGCTGCCTGTCGATCCCGGGCGTGACGCCCTTCTCGCGGACGGGGCTTCTCCCGGCTGAGAGCCCCGCGCGCCGGCCGAAGACCTGGGTCTCCGCCAGGGCGTTCCCGCCGAGCCGGTTCGCGCCGTGGACCCCGCCCGAGCACTCGCCGCAGGCGAAGAGGCCGGGCAGGGTCGTCGCGCAGTCGGGGGTGATCCGGAGACCCCCCATGATGTGGTGGGCGGTCGGCGCCACCTCCATCGGCTCGGTCCGGATATCGACCCCGAACGCCAGGAACTGCTCGAGCATGATCGGGAGGCGCTCCTCGACCTGGCGGGCCGACAGGTGGGTGACGTCGAGCCAGACCCCGCCCCGCTCCGTGCCGCGCCCCTCCAGGACCTCGGTCGCGATCGCGCGGGCGACCACGTCGCGGGTCGAGAGCTCCATCCGCTCCGGGTCGTACCGGGCCATGAACCGCTCTCCGAGCCGGTTGAGCAGCCGGCCCCCCTCGCCGCGGACGGCCTCGGTGACGAGCCGGCCCCGGGCGTCGTACGGGTGGATCGCGCCGGTCGGGTGGAACTGGACCATCTCCATGTCGATCAGCTCGGCCCCGGCCCGGTACCCGAGCGCGTAGCCGTCCCCCGTGCCGGACGAGGAGTTGGTCGAGATGTCGTAGACCTGCGTCCCGCCTCCCGTGGCCATGACGACCGCGTCGGCCAGGTAGACCCCGGCGGCGCCGTCCCCGTCGAGGGCCACCGCTCCGGCGCACCGCCCGTCATCCAGCAGGAGCTCGACGGCCGCAGACTCGTGCACGACCGTGACGCCGGTCGCGGCGAGCCGGTCCATCAGGGTCACCATCATCTCGTGGCCCGTCCGGTCCCCGGCGTAGCAGGTCCGGGGGAACTGCTGCCCGCCGAACGGCCGCTGGGCCACGCCGCCCTCCGGGCCGACGTCGAAGACCGCCCCCCAGGAGACCAGCTCCCGCACCCGGTCGGGGGCCTCGCGGACCAGCGCGTCGACCAGCGCCGGGTCGTTGAGGTACGCCCCGCCCCGGAGGGTGTCCGCGACGTGGAGCTCGGGGCTGTCGCCCTCCCTGAGCACGGCGTTGTACCCGCCCTCAGCCATCGGCGTGCAGCCGCCCTTGCCGGCGATCGTCTTGGAGAGCAGCACGACCGGGCCGTGCTCCGCGGCCTCGATCGCGGCCCGCACGCCCGCACCGCCGCTCCCGATCACGAGCACGTGCGTGGTCGAAACCCCGTTATCCACCATCTTGAAAAAGGTTGGGGTCAGAGTAAGATAAAGAATGGCGAGGGCAACGGTGAGAGAACCATGCGGTACCTGATGAAGTTCGGTGGGACCTCTGTCGCCGACGCGCGGTCGATCGGCAGGGTTGCCGGGATCGTCGGGGGCGCCAGGCGCGAGGGGCACGAGGTCGCGGTCGTGGTCTCGGCGATGCGGGGGATCACGGACGGGCTGATCGCCTGCGCCGGGGAGATGGTGACCACGGCCGACGCCGAGCCGGGGCCATTCCTCGCTGCCGTGCGGGAGCGCCAGGCGGCGGCCCTGGCGGAGGTGGCGCCGGACTACGCGGAGGCGGCCCTCCTTGAGATCGAGACCCGGCTCGCCTCGCTCGGGAACGTCCTCCGGGCGGTTCACGCGCTCCGCGAGCTGACCCCCCGGTCGCGCGACTACATCATCTCGTTCGGCGAGCGGTTCAGCGCGATCGTGGTCGCGGCAGCCCTCCGGCAGCTCGGGTTCCGGTCCGAGCCGCTCGACGGCTGCGCGGCCGGCATCCTCACGGACGGCAACCACGGGGAGGCGGTGGCCCTGCCCGGGTCCGGGGAGCGCATCCGCGAGCGGGTCGTGCCCCTGCTCGCCGGCTCCATCCCGGTGATCATGGGGTTCATGGGATGCACGGAGGAGGGGTCCGTCACGACGCTCGGCCGGTCGGGGTCGGACTACTCGGCCGCCGTCCTGGCGGCAGGGATCGACGCCGACGAGTGCTGGATCTGGACCGACGTCGACGGCGTGATGACCTGCGACCCGCGCCTGATCCCGGGGGCCCGCGTCATCCCGGCGGTCTCGTACCTCGAGGCGATGGAGCTCTCGTACTTCGGGGCGAAGGTGCTCCACCCGCGGTCGATCGAGCCGGCCATGGCCCGCGAGATCACGATCCGGGTCAAGAACACCTTCAACCCCGACCACCCCGGGACGGTCCTGGTCGCCGACGGGGTGCCGTCCCGCCGGATCGTGAAGGCGCTCACCTTCATCGACCGCGTGGCGCTCGTCAACTGCACGGGGGTCCAGATGATCGGCCGGCCCGGAGTCGCGAAGGCGATCTTCGCGGCGCTCGCCGACCGGGCGGTCAACGTGATGATGATCTCCCAGGGCTCGTCCGAGGCGAACATCTCCCTGATCGTCGACGAGGGGCACCTGGAGGCCGCCGTCGGGGCCCTCGAGCCGCTCGTCGCGTCCGGGCTCTTCCGCCAGCTCTCGTCGGACAGCGACGTGGCGGTGGTCGCGGTCGTCGGCTCGGGCATGGCCGGCGCGCCCGGGACGGGAGGCCGGATCTTCTCGGCGCTCGGCCGGGAGGGGATCAACGTGATGATGATCTCCCAGGGCTCGTCCGAGGCGAACATCTCGTTCGTGGTCCGGGCCGGAGACGGCCCGGCGGCGGTGCGGGCACTGCACGACGAGTTCCGGCTCTCGGAGTTCTGCGATGACGAATGAACGCGCCTACCGGGACGCGGGGGTCGACATCCGGCTCGAGGCCGACGGTGTCGCGGCGCTCGTCCGGGAGCTGACCTACCGCCGGCAGGGGCCGCACGCGCCGATCGGCGGCACCGGCCACTTTGCCGGCCTGATCGAGTTCGGCCCGATGGTCCTCGCCCTCGCGACCGACGGGGTCGGGACGAAGATGCTGGTGGCGGACGCGGTCGGCGACTGGTCCACGGTCGGGATCGACTGCATCGCGATGAACGCGAACGACCTCTACGTGATGAACATCGAGCCGATCGCATTCGTCGACTACATCGCGTGCGACCGGGTCGACCCGGCGAAGATGGCCGAGATCGGACGAGGGCTCAACGAGGGCGCCCGGCTCGCGAACCTCTCGATCGTCGGCGGCGAGACCGCGACGCTCGCCGGGCTCGTGAACGGGCTCGACCTGGCCGGCACCGTCCTCGGGGTCCAGCGGCGGGAGCGGGTGATCACGGGCGAGAAGTGCCGGCCCGGCGACCTGGTGGTCGGCCTTCCTTCCTCCGGGGTGCACTCGAACGGGCTCTCGCTCGCCCGGCGGATCGCCGGGGGCCACGGCGGGTACGACCAGCCGTTCGGCGGGCACACCCTGGGTCGGGAGCTGCTGACCCCGACCCGGATCTACGGCGAGGTGCCCGCCATCACCGCGCGGCACGAGGTCCACGGGATGTGCCATGTCACCGGCGGCGGGCTCCTGAACCTGGTGCGCCTGACCCGGTTCGGGTTCTCGATCGACGCCCCCATCGCACCGCCTCCCATCTTCGACTGGCTCCAGGAGCGGGGCGACGTCTCGAGGGAGGAGATGTACCGGACGTTCAACATGGGCATGGGCTTCGCGCTCGTCGTGCCAGAAGACGGGGCCGATGGGCTCGTCCGCGAGGTCCCGGGGTCGAAGGTGGTCGGCGCCGTCACGGAGGAACCGGGGGTCCGGCTCTCCGGCCGCCCTCTCGAGTGAGAGTGAGGGGCCTCACTCCTCGGGACGGGCGTCGGCGGAGGCGTAGGGCTCCCGGGCCGCGCGGTCCGAGACGATCGCCGAGTTGCCGGTCGGATCCTCGAGGACCAGCGTGATCGGGAACTCGCCAGCCTTCGCCCCCTCGATCTCGGTTCTCAGGAGCTCGGCCCGGCTCCGTTCGCCGCCCTCGGCCCAGACCAGGACACCCTCGACCACCGAGAGGACGCGGTCCAGCACCCCCTCGACGTTCGTCACGAAGCCCTCGCAGGCCGGGCCCGGGTCGATCTCGACTCCGAGCTCGGGGATCCGGAGGCGCCCGGTCATCGAGCGGACAACCCGGACCACCAGGTCGTCGGGGGACTCGACCCGGAACGTGAACCGCAGCGGCTCCCCCTCGGCGAGCATCTGCGTGTTGGCGTAGCGGTAGCCGCACGCGGGACAGAAGGCCGAGATGATCAGGATATCGGAAAAGAAGGGGATCGTCTCGGTCTGGTAGACGTATTCGCACTCCTCGCCGCAGGCGGCGCAGGGCCCGTTCACCACGACCCGCTGGCCCGCGGCCGCCTCCCCCACTAGATGCCCCCGACGATCTTCTCGCGCGATATCTTGATCGAGGTCGGGGTGATCACGACGTAGCGCTGGTCCCCGAGCCCGACGATGTCGCCGTTCACGTCCCGTGCGACCTCCTTGAGATCCTTGAGCACCCGCTCGTAGGTGATCTTGTCGAGCTTGAGCTGCGAGATGTCGGCGATCACGATGTTCCCGTTGTAGATCTCGTCCTTGATCTTCGGGGTGTCCTTGAGGCTGGAGACGCCCGCGATCTTGACGTAACTCGACGCGGGCTCGTCCTCGGAGCCCTGGGGCTCGAACGAGGCGAGGTCGAGTTCCATGTAATCGTCCTCTTTCGGGACCGTGCCCTTGCCGAGGAGTGAGTCGAGGATCTTGGAAGCCATACAGAAAATCTGGCTTCCATCCGTATTTAAGTATTCCTTTCCCGTTTCAGACCTCGAGGTTCCAGATCTCGTCGCCGACGTGGTGGATGTTCCGGCAGACCTTGCCGGCCGTCTCCGAGCGCAGCTCGACGGCGTCGAGGCGGGCGATGCAAACGGCGAGCGGGGTCCCGTGCCGCTCCTCGACCACGAGCGCCGGGCGATCGGCACGAAGGTCGTCGGTCACCCGGACGATCCCGGGCCGCATGATGTCGGCCCCGTTCACGACGAAGGGGACCGCCCCCATGTCGACCGTGACCCGGCGGGCAGAGAACGGGCGGTCGATCGCCCCCCGGAGCGTCGGAAAAAGGAAACCCTCCCTCTCGAAGAGCAGGGGCTTCCGGTCGACCAGGTAGAGCCGGACCGGCCCCCCGGTCTCGGCCACCTCGATCCGGTCGCTCGAAAAGAGCCCCGCCTCGGGGCCGAGCTCCTCCTCGAGGCGGCTCGCGATCACGGCCGCCTCCCCCTTCCGGACCGTGTGCCGCTTCCGGATCGTGATGCGGGCCATCGGTCAGCTATGGCGCGATTCTGCCATAAAAACCGTGGTGATGGCCTCTGAGTTATGGTTAAATACCGTCCTCGCGCATGAGTAGTACTCCACGTGGACCGGGGGAGAGAGATGTCGAAGAGGCCGCTGGAAATTCTGGATCAGGTGCTGAACCGCGAGCCGGTGATCGTCTCGTTGAAGGGCGATCGCGAGCTCCGCGGGGTGCTGCAGGGATACGACGTGCACATGAACCTCGTCCTCGACCAGGCCGAGGAGGTCACCGACGGCACGCCCCACCGGATCGGCATGCTGATCGTCCGCGGCGACAACGTGATCTACATCTCGCCATCGCTCAACCAGTGAGGAGATAGGCATGTCAAAAGGCACACCATCGATGGGCAAGCGGAACAAGCAGACCCACATCGCCTGCCGGCGCTGCGGGTCGATCTCGTTCCACCTCCGGCACAAAGTCTGTTCGCACTGCGGGTTCGGCCGTTCACGCCGGATGCGCAGCTACGACTGGACCTCGAAGCGGCCAAAAGTACCGACACACTGACCTCTAATGTGCGGAATCGTTGGCATCGTGGATGCTGGCGGTGTCTCGCTCCCGCTCTACTACGCCCTGTACGCGCTCCAGCACAGGGGACAGGAGAGTGCGGGGATCTCTGTTTTCAACGGCACGCACCTGCGGAAGTACAAGGCCCCGGGGCTCGTCGCCGAGGTCTTCGATACCGAGATCCTGAGGGGGCTCCAGGGCTCCGTCGGCATCGGGCACGTCCGGTACCCGACGACCGGCGCGAACCTGCCCGAGAACATCCAGCCGTTCAACTTCCAGTTCATGGGGAGATCCTTCGCGATCGCCCACAACGGCAACCTGGTGAATACGGCGGGGATCCGGGCGGAGTTCGAGCGGGCCGGCCAGATCTTCTGCACCAGCACGGACACGGAGGTGATCGCGACCATGATCGCGGCCGAGCTCCGCCAGTCGGGCTCGATCGAGGACGCGATCCGCTCCCTCATGCTCCACCTCCGGGGGTCCTACTCGGTCGTGATGGTCTACGAGGACGTCCTGTACGCCTTCCGCGACCCGCTCGGGCTCAAGCCCCTCTGCATCGGGACGACGTCGGGCGGCTACATCGTCGCCTCCGAGTCCGTCGCGATCGACGCTCTCTCGGGGGAGCTCCTCCGCGACGTCGTGCCGGGGGAGCTGGTCCGGATCGACGGGGACGGGATCACCTCGACCCGGATCGCGACCGCCGACCGGGTCGCGCACTGTTTCTTCGAGTACATATATTTCGCCCGCGCCGACTCGATCATCGACGGCGTGCTGGTCTACGACGTCCGCCGGCGGATCGGGCAGAAGCTCTACGAGGAGGCCCCCGTGGACGTGGACTCGGTCTGCCCGATCCCCGACTCCGGGACGGCGTACGGGATCGGGTACTCCGAGGCATCGGGCATACCGCTGCTCGAGGGGCTGATGAAGAACCGGTACATGGGCCGGACCTTCATCATGCCGACGCAGGCCGCCCGGGAGCGGGCCGTCCGGATGAAGCTGAACCCGATCCGCCACCACCTCGAGAACAAGTCCGTCGTCCTGATCGACGACTCGATCGTCCGGGGCACCACGTCGCGCCGGATAGTCCAGCTCGTCCGCGACGCCGGCGCGCGGGAGGTCCACCTCCGGATCGGCTCCCCGCCGATCAGGGCCCCGTGCTACCTGGGCGTGGACATGCCGACCCGCGAGGAGCTGATCGCCTCCGGCAGGAGCGAGGACGAGGTCTGCGAGTCCGTGACCGCGACCTCGCTCCACTACATCTCGCTCGAGGAGCTCGTGAAGGCGATCGGGCGCGACAGCACCGACCTCTGCACGGGTTGCCTGACCGGGTGCTACCCGGTCCCTATCGACGGGGAGATCGAGCACCGGCGCGTCGTGGAGTTCGCCGACGAGACCGTCCAGCTCGACCTCGAGTCGTTCGGCGAGAGCGTGTAGGGGTCCGGCCCGCCCGGACCCCCGGCGGGGTCAGGCCCGGCGGGTCCTCGACGCCGCGACGACTGCCGCGGCCGTGCAGATCGCGGCCACTGCACCCAGCGGGGAGAGGGGCAGCAGGCCTCCCCCGCCGACTGAGACCGTCCCGTTCACGACCGAGACCGGGACGTACTCGCCGTCGATGGTCACGGCACGCGCCGCGGACAGGTCGAGCCCGGACCGTGCGCCGGCCGGCCCGACCGCGGCGAAGGTGAGGGTGACGAGCGGGCCGTTGCCGCTGAGGGTCCGGGGGCTCGCGACCGCGAGGTGGACCCTGCCCGGCTCGCTCTGTGTCACCGAGACCCGGGCGCGGTCGGCCAGGCTCCCGGTGGCGGCCGACTCGAATCGGAGGACGGACGGGTCGTACCCGACCACGAGGTCGATCCCGCCGAGGTCCTGGGCCCCCGCGACCTGGACCGTGACGACCGCGGTCCCGTCCGGGGCGACGGACCTGTCCTGGACCGTGAGCGTGATCCCCGATGCCGTCACCGTGACGGCGGCCATGACGGCGAGGACCGCGAGCAGCGCCGGGCGGCACGGCAGCACCCCGCGGGGCCGGGCCGGGCTCATCCCGCCTCACTCCGGGTCGTGTTCATGCTCCTTCATTGGCCGGAGGGTGGAGAAGAAGCTTGCTCTTCTCGCGGTGACGCTGACGGCCATCCCGCTATCCGGGCAGACGGATCGTGTTCCGGGTGACCGCGGCCCGTCCGCCCACCAGGAGCCCGCCCTGGGCCGGGGGTGCCTCCGCGTGAGAAGACGAAGGATCGTCCCGCAGGCCGGGTTCCGGACGCGATGCCGGGATCGGGGGGGGAGACAGGCCGGCGCAGGGGGGACGGGGTCAACCGTTCAACGCTGCATGCCGGCCGCCCGGGCGATGACGAGCAGCCCGAGCTGGGCGTTCCTCCTGGCATACTCCGTCGAGACCAGGTCGGCCGTGTCGCCCGGGGAGTGGACCGTGGGCGCGTGGGTCTCCGCGTGGGTCGTCACGGCCGGGTACCCGGCCTCCCAGAAGGGCCGGTGGTCGCTCCCGCACCCGTGGACGTTGCGGGTCAGGTTGAAGCCGATCCCGTACAGGGAGTTGTCGTCCTCCATCTGGTCGGCGAACTCCCTGGACTCGTTGTTGTAGACGAGGTCCAGGACGAACCGGCCCTCGGGGTCGTAGCACGCGGAGTCGTAGTTGAAGTACAGGGCGATCTCCGGGGACCCCGCCGATGCCTCTTCGACGTACGCCCTGCTCCCCTGCTGCCCCGTCTCCTCGGCGTTCCAGAACGCGAACGCGACGGAGTGGTTGAACCGGTGAGCGTTCATCACCCGGGCGAGCTCCATCACGATCGCAACGCCGCCGGCGTTATCGGTGGCGCCCGGCGCCCGGGCAGGGTCGGACGACGCGCTGTCGTAGTGGGCTCCGACGACCACGACCTGCCCGGAGTCCGGGTCCTGGCCCGGAAGCACCCCGACCACGTTCCTGAGCTCTCCCCCCTGGTACCCGACCTCAAGCCCGGGGATCGCGTCGAGACGGGCGTGCAGGTATTCGGCCGCCGCCTCGTTTCCCGCGGAGGGGTGGACCCGGGTCGTGAAGTCCTGGAGGTCCCGGGCCGTCCGGTAGAGCTCGGATTCGTCGATGCGGGAGATCATTCCCGCCAGCTCCGGGTCGTACCCCGACCAGTCGGGGAGCGAGCGAGCGGCACCCTGGTGGTGCTGGAGGAGCGCGAGAGAGGCCGCCGATCCCGCCAGGATCAGGAGCACGACGACCAGGGGCAGGAGCCTTCCCTGCAACCGTGAGGAGTCCATCGAATCACCGGTGGGCCGGGTTTTGCCCGTCGACCGCGGCGCCGCGCGCGGACCCTGAACCATCCGATCATCCTCTCCGCCGCTGCAGGAAAAAAAACCTGCCATTCTGACAGCGGGAGGGTGCGACCACCCTGTCGTGCGCAGCGATACCGCGGGCGTACCCGCGCACCGTGCCGGCGTTCCCCGGGGAAGAGCGCCGGCAGACGGGCGACGGGCGGGCCCGGGAGGAATACCGCTGCGGGTTCGTGGCGACGGCGGACCAGGGTTTCACCCGCGACCTGGTGACGGGCGCCGTCTTCGACGGGGGGATGCCGCTCTGCCAGGTGGCCGGTGCGGGCGGGCGGGGTTCGACCGGCTGCCGCCCCGGCCGCAGAGTGCGGGGAGAGGGAGAGACGCACTCCCATCCCCTCCCCTCGGCTCTACGATGATTGCGCCTGGCAGGGAGAGGCACGATCCCGTTCCCGGGCGACACGGCAGGAACTGTTCGGAAAAAAGAGGGACCCTGGCCCGTCGCTCACCCCGAAGGTCAGGGTCGTCGGGCTGGACATGTCGCGTGTATCCGAATCGCTGTACAGGACCGGTTCTCTGAACGTGACGCTGATCGTCGTGTCCACGCTCACGCCCGTGGCACCGGCCCCTGGAACAACGGAGGCGACCGCCGGCAGGATCGTATCGACGACGGTGAACGACCAGAAACACGGCGCGGCCAGGAAGGTACCGGAGTTGTCCTCGACGCCGGCGATGGTCACGGTGTAGGGAGTGCTCGGCACCAACCGGGGATTCGCGGCCGGACCAACGGCAAACCAATGAATCGGAAAGAGGAGAGTGCGGGAGAGCCGGGCAGAGGGTTGAGCGGCAGGGTGACTCCGGCTCTCCGTTACGCCCATCGGAACACGTATTGTATTCCGGTTTTCTCTTTTCCAGACTCTTTCTTCTTCTCGTATGCCTTCGAGAGCGAGCCATCGAATGCGCCCTCGAGGGTCTTCACGTGATTCTCGATGACACCCCTCAACAGGATCACCTGCTCCTCCAGACTGAAGCGGGGGGCCATATCGAGGGCGTGAACGCAATAGGCCAGCGCCATGCGCAGGCAGATCTCCCGCTTTCCCGTCTCGCGTGCGAGAGCTGCATAGACAATGGCCAGATGATAGTAGTACACGGGATCCGGCTGAAGGGCGACCGCAAGATGAAGGCTCGTTCTGGCGAGTTTCAGGTTTCCGGGTTCCTTGTACTGCTTGAAGACGATCCAGCCCCGCTTGTCGTGAATATCGGCCTGAAGAACACAAGCGCGGGAGGTAATAAATTCGTGCAGCCGTTCGATCTCGCTCTGTTCCCCTTGCCCGTGAGGGGACGTGCCATTTTCCCGGTTCTGCAAACCCTCGAGCCCCTTCTTCAGGTCCTTCTCCATCAGTCTGAGAATTCTTTCGGCTCGATCGACGAGTTTGAACGCAACTTCGAGTCTCGTGTCACGTTCCGCGTAGGAGTATGCCTGTCCGATGAGCGCCCGGATGTATATTTCACCGGCATATGCGCAATCGATTGAGTCGTGAAAGCAACTCATCCTTCTGATAAGGAAATCCTTGAGCGCCTCGAAGAACTCGTCGGTTACCTGGTGCTCACATTCGGCCAGGGGTGGCTGGCCGAACCTCGAGAATATGTCTGCAAGATAGAGTTCGCACTGGAAGTGGTCCCGTTTGTGGAGGAGCGCTTCGGCGCACTTGAGCGCACAATAGCATTCAAACGGGACGGTGTCCGTCAGGCTCTTCGCAAGGACCATCGCGATCTCGTAGTGGGAGAGCGCCTTTCCATACTCCGAGATCCCGGTGTAACAATCCCCGAGGTAGAGCGACACCTCGAAGTGTTCCTGGTCGTAGCGTGCAGACAGGGGATCAACCTCCGCCCGGTCGCGGACCGGTAACGACGAAGCCGATTGATGCTTGAGTTTCTCGACCGAGATTGCCTTCGCTGCGTCGTCGAAATAGTGTATCGCCTGCTTCCAGAAGTTCGTCTTTTCTTCCCTGTTCTGGCAGTAATACCCGAGTTTCCAGTAGCAGTATCCGATATATCGGAGCGTCTGGATATCGAACGGTTCGAGCAGGAGTGCCGATTCGAGGTGATGGAGCGCCTGTTTGTAATCCCGGGTCGCGAAGAAGCACCTGCCCCATAAGAAGTTCTCTTCGAACCCGAGCGGGTTGCGGTACTGAGCCCTCGAGGCGATCTCGAAGGCTGCGTCGAATTTGCGTCGTTCCCCCCGTCGTTCGAGCAGCAAGGATTCTATCAGGTGTATATCGATCTTCCGTTCCTTGATCTCGAGGGGATGGACCTCACTCAGGCGGTCAAAGGATTCTCGGTAGTAATCGCTCCTGGAGGTGCTACGCGCGAGTTCGTTGTAGATGACGCCCTGTGCCCATCGGCGCGCCACCTCTCTTTTCCATTGAAAATTGCTGTCGTGTTTCGGCTGGCTGAGAGCCTCGAGAGCGAGTTTATAGTGTTCCCTCGCCTCGATGATCTCGTTGGGATTCCCGCATCTCTCTGCCACGGCCTTATCGGCAGCCCGGTACGAGCGGCGAGCCCTCTCCCAGCAAGCATCCTCGTCGAACCTGACTGCATCGGATGAATCGCGGGGATTGGTCTCATCCCCGGCTGGGTTGACTCGGCCGGCATCGTCGTGAGGACATGGTGAGGCCTCGAACCCCTCGAAGGTTCCCTGGAAGTACAGAATATCGAAGAGATCCCTGCTCCTTTGCGATGCCGCGTTCTGCAGAACACAGAAAAGTCGCTTCTGCCACCGTCTGGAGAGGTTCTTGTGAACCCACGAGGGATGCTCGAGGATTTTTTTGATTGCGAGCTCCCGTTCGTTCTTCCACCCCGCGCGATCGGAGGAGGTGGCAGACTGGACCCAGTACTTGGGGTACGTGGGATCGATCTGCGACGCAAGCCGAAACGCGTTGGTGGCTTTTTTGAATTGTTTTCTCTCACAATAGACCGCCCCGAGGTTGGCATAAACGATCGCATTCGTCCTGTCGATGAATAGGGCCTGTTGTAGAAGCCACGTGATGGGTGCATACGAAAAATGCACCGCAA
>JAAYEG010000024.1 GCA_012728895.1 Methanospirillum sp.
ACCGTCAGGTACCGACGAGCCCGTACCTGGCCTTGAGCTGGTCCCAGTACGGGTCGTTCATCAGGAGGTCGAGGCCCGCGTTCATCGTCGCGAGGAGGGCCGTGTCGTCTTTCCGGACCGCGATCCCGTACTCCTCTCTCGTGTCGATCTCGTAGATGATCTTCGCGTCCTGCTGGCCGATGATCTCGACCGTCGGGGGCTTGTCGTAGACAGTCGCGTCGACCTGCTTGTTGATCAGGGCCGTGATCGCGAGCGGGAAGTTATCGAACGGCTTGAGGTTCGAGGCCGGCATCTTCCCGGTGGCGACCAGGTTGTCCTGGACCCACATCTCCCCGGTCGTCCCGCGCTGCGTCCCGATCACGACCCTGCCGGACATGATGTCGTCGAAGGTCAGGTCCGAGTCGGAGCGGACCGCGACGGCCTGGTTGATCTTCAGGTACGGTATCGAGAACGCGACCTGTTCCCGGCGCTCCTCGGTGATGGTCATCGCGGAGTAGATCATGTCGATCTTCTTGGCCAGAAGCGCGGGGATGATCCCGTCCCACGCGACGGCCTGGAACTCGACCTCGAAGCCCATCCTGTCGGCGATCCAGCGGGCCGAGTCGATGTCAAACCCGACGAAGGTGCCGTCCTGTTCAAGGGACGTGTACGGCGGGTAGGCAGCGTCGATCCCGATCACGTACCTGGCCTTCGGGGCCGGAGCCGGCGTCGTTCCATCCAGGAGCTCGGCCAGCACGTCGTGGTTTGCGGCCGCGTCGACACCGAAGCTACCCGAGGTGCGAAGCCCGGCGAAGAGGTCCATGGCCTGCACGGCCTCGCTCTGGAAGGTTGCCCGGTCACCGCCGGCGCTGGCCCCGTACGCGAGCGCGGTGTGCTGCCACCCGCGGGCATAAGAGGCGAACTCGCCCATGTAGGTACCTTTGGCGTTCAGGATCGGGACGATCGCGGCCGTGTAGGCCGTGCCGTCGCCGAACGAGGTGCCGGTGTACGTGACCGCCTGGAGCATGGTCGTGGCCTTCGAGAACAGCGTCTTCGAGGTCTCGAACCGCGTGCCGGCGCTCTGGAACGAGCCCGCGGCCGTCGTGAAGCTGCCGGCAGTCATACTGGCCCTGCCGGCGGCGTAGTCGTCCGCGCCGTCGTACATCGCCAGCGCGGCGTCGGCCAGGTCGATGTACGCGGTCGAGATCGACCTCATCAGGGCGAGGTTCGCCGCGTTCGCCGGGTCGTTCACCGCGTTCGCGGTGGAGAGGCAGTTCGTATACGCGCCCTTCGACTGGGCGAGATTCTCCCGGATCGCCCCGAGCTCACTCGCCCCCCAGGCCCGGCTCCAGGCCAGGCCGCCGGCGTCGTAGTGCGCGAGGGCCTGATCGTAGGTCGGGGTTCCCGGGGAGATGGCCGACAGGACGGGGGAACCGGAAGCGAACGCGGGGATTACGAGGAGAGACGCCAGGATGAGAATAACGAGAGGCCGATTCATGAAATCACCAGGTTGAGACTGTTGTCCGGTTATGGATAAAGGCTTTGTCGCATCCGGAAATATCCCGGGTCTCCCGTGACAAACCACCCAATAATCACCCGTTTCCGTCCCGAATTCTTGCACGTCCCGGTCTGCCGGTCACGGTCCCCCGGCGCATCGGTGCCCCGACCGACCCTGACATGGACGGTCTGTTCGGGGAACGTCAACGGCAACAGCCGGCCGGACTTCGCGGACGTGGTGCTGTACTTCAACCAGATGGCGTGGATCGGGGAGAACGAACCGATCTCGGCCTTCGA
>JAAYEG010000025.1 GCA_012728895.1 Methanospirillum sp.
TTCACCATGGACGATGTCGTCAACTGGCAGAACAGCATCAAACCACATGCGAGTTTGGACTACAAGGAGCCTGAAACGGTCTTCTTTGAACGATTGCCTCCGGAACGGGTCTTCGGGTATGCGCAGAAGTGGTTGTGTGAGTGAAATGAATCCGAGACTCTACAGCCAGCTGGTAGCCTATCAACCTTTATCCCCTGACTGCGCGCATGCATACCCCGCATCAGGTATCATGTCCAGCGACGTCCCCCCCGCTCCTCTTTTCGGATACGTGTTCCGGCACCACAGGGTCGACCTGCACGGGCGCTTCCGCCAGGCGGGGCTCTCCCCCGGGAAGATCCCGGTCCAGCCCCGTCTTGACGACGGCCAGCACGACATGCAGCACGAGCTCTGGTCGCCACCATCACGACGACAGGGGAACGGTCTCCGGGCTCGACCTGGAGTTCGAGAAGACGGGTTGCATCCGGCGCGAGGCGGACCCGGGGGACCGACGGGACGTCCTGGCCTTCGTGACGGACAGGGGCGAGGGCGACCCCATCTCGGTCCCATGGCCCGTTCGCTCCCGGGGCGCGCCCGTCGCTGCCGTCCTCGACCCGGGAGAGGTGGACGGTCGCCGTTCCTCGTTCGCGCGGGTGGCCAGCGCCCGTGCCGGGAAGGGGAACCGCGATGACCGCGTCCGATAGCATCGACGCCGCCTGTCTGCCGCGCAGGCCCGAGACGGCCGGTGTCCAGCTGCTCCGCGGTGACCCCAAACGGGCCATCATCCATCTCTCGCTTCCGATGATCGCCGCCATGCTTCTCCAGTCCTCCTACAACGTGGTCAACGCGATCTGGGTTGCGGGCCTGGGCTCGGACGCGATGGCAGCGATCGGGTTCGTGACCCCGGTCTTCATGATCCTGATGGGACTCGGGAACGGGATCGGCGCAGGGGCCACCTCGGCGATCGCCCGGAGGATCGGGGCCTGCGACCGTAAGGGAGCCAACAACGCAGCGGTTCACGGCCTTCTGCTGGCCGTCGGGCTCGCCGCGATCCTCACATTCCCGCTCATCCTGTTCGCCGAGCCGCTCCTCACCCTCTTCGGAGCCGGAGCGACGGCACCGCTCGCGGCGACTTACGCCAGGGTGATCTTCGGAGGGACCGTGCTCTTGCTCTTCGTGAACATCGGCTACGCCGTGCTCAGGGCCGAGGGAGACGCGAAGCGGGCCATGTACGCGATGGTCGCCTCCGCTCTCCTGAACATCGTCCTGGACCCGATCCTGATCTACTGGTTCGGGCTCGGGATCACTGGAGCTGCCTGGGGAGTCCTCATCTCGATGAGTATGGTCACCGCGATCCTGCTCTACTGGTTCTTCGTGCGGCGCGATACCTTCCTCTCGCTCGGGTGGGAGGACTTTCACCCGGACCGTCGCCTGATCGGGGACATGCTTCATGTGGGCCTGCCGGCATCGCTCGAGTTCGGGCTGATGTCGGCGCTCTCGATCACGGTCAACTGGATGCTCGTGGCGACGGCAGGCACGGACGCTGTCGCCTCCTACACGGCCGGGTGGCGGGTCGTGATGTTCGCGATCATCCCGGTGGCCGCGATCGGCACCTCGGTGGTCTCCGTTGCCGGCGCCTCGTACGGGGCTCGCAGGTACGATAAGCTCCGGACGGCTCACCAGTTCGGAGTCGGGCTCGGCATGGGTATCGGTATCGCGCTGAGCGCGGTCGTCTATGTCTTCGCCCACCAGATCGCCTGGATCTTCGCCTACTCCCCTCAGAGCGCGCATCTCGCTCCGATCATCGCGGCGTTCCTCGCGACGATGTGCTTCTTCTTCCCGTTCGTGGCGCCGGGGATGATCTCGAGCTCGGTATTCCAGGGGACGGGGAAGGGCTTCTACTCCCTGGTGATGAGCCTGATCCGGAGCCTGGTCTTCTGCGCGTTCTTCGCCTACGTGTTCGCGTTCGTCTTAGATATGGGAGAATCCGGGGTCTGGTGGGGGATCGTGACCGGGAACACCCTTGGCGGGATAGTGGGCTTCCTCTGGGCCCGGTTCTACGTGATGCGGCTGATCCGGCTTAGCGGCCCGAGACCGCCCGATCTGGCCTTCGGTGTCACCCCCGGACCTGCCGAGGCGGCGGCGGATGAGCCCCGAGGGGCGGGCGACCGTTAGCGGACGGCGGGATCTCGATCCCGCCACCCTCCTTCTCCGGTGCGGCTTCGGGCGTGGGGTCCATGGAGGTAACCATCCCCCCTGGTCCCGGCGTGGTTCCTTGGTTGCCTGCTCGTGTCCGCGGTCAGGCCAGGAGCACGAGGAATCCCTGGACCTGCCGCGTGTATCCCGGCCTCTTCCGTCGAACGCTCGTACTGCGGGCACAGGACAAACCGGGTCGCTCTCCCGCTGACCATCCGCGTCTGTCCAGTCCGCCCGTCTCCCCGGTGACGGTGCCGGACGACCCGGTCCGGCAAAACATTCAGGCAAGTTTCAGAAGAGCCTGCATCCTTGAGCGCCGCCCTCATGTGGACCGAATCCCTCTCACCCGGGTTTCGACACCCGGACCGTCATCGCCCGCTAACCGGCTGGTGACTGGTGACTGAATCCTCCCTCCCCACCCGGGGCGAAGACCGGGGGCTGGCCCGGGATGACCCATCGAGACCGATTCTTCGGCTGTTGTCGGGTGAGACATCGCACGCACCGTGGTCACTCTGGGGGTCAGGGCGCACACGGCCCGGGCCGGGTGGCAAGAACGGACCGACCGGAGACGCCGTTACCGGGGTGCGCCTCGACCCGTCCAGCGTTCAACCTTACCCGGCGACCCTGGCGTGGGATAGAGGTGCGACGCGCGCCTGCCGGCATCTCGAGATGTCAGGGACAGTCCCGCGCCCGGTACACCTGTTTTTCTCTTCCCTTCCCCCCCTCTCCGGGGTGTATCCGCTGTCCTGACCGACGCCCTTTTTACCCGCAGCGACGATCAGGAGAGTATGATTGTCGATGCGGCTCTCTGGCAGGAGGGGACATGGTGATCACGTCCCGGGAGACCGACGGCAACTCCTCCGGTTCGCTGCGCTCGGGGGCCGTCCCGGAGAACAAAAATCTGGGCCCTAAACACAAAGAGCGTCGTGGGGGATGGGCCGTCAACGAGCGGGACCGGGCATGGCTGGTCGCCCAGCTCCGAAGGGGGGTCTGACCGGTCTTCCGCCCCGCGGCAAGAACTCATACTACGCCCGGGCCTCCGGCGCGGCAGACTCAAGGGTGCGAGTGACATGACGACGGCAGATCGAGGATGTAAGATCAAGGCACGGCGGCGCGAAACGGGAGACTCACGGATCCTCATGACCCGATCCCGCGCACCGCACGCAGGGACGTCTCCACTCGGGCGGGAGATCGATCGAGCAGCGACTGCCGCGCGAGGGGGACCATGACCGGCATCAGGATCAGTCTCGTTCTCCCGGAGGATCTGGCCCGTTCGGCGGACGAGATCGCCGCCACCCTCGGGATCTCCCGCGCCGAGTGGATCCGGCGGGCGATCACGGCGTACCTCAAAGAGGCGGGAGGAGCAGGCGGCGGCCCTGACCGGGCATCCGGTCTCCCCGTGGAGGCGACGCTCGAGCGTGACCGGTTACGAAACGATATCGCCGCGGCTGAGGGGGCCATCGGCCGGGCGAACGAGGAGATCGCGTGGCTCCGGGGCGTGATCGAATGGCTCACCTCCGGGGGTCCAGGCGCAGGGCCCTGACGGCCTGTCGCCCGGCAACCCCGCTCTCCCCGTTTCGCCGCCCGTCGGCCGGCCCGTGCCCGTCTCCGGGAATCGTGTTCCCTACAATTTTTCAATTTATCTATAATTATTCATCACAAATGCATGATTACAATTAAGTAATCATACGAAAATTCTTATTAGTATGAGAAACGTGCTCCAGATCATCGGCCTTCTCGTCGTGCTCGGCGCTGTTCTGATGGCAGCTGGATGCACCGGTTCCTCCGGCCCCACGACGGAACCGCCGGAAGGAAACGGCGACGGCACCACGACCCTCACCGACGGGTTCGGGCGAAACGTCACGGTCCCGACCCCGCTCGAGAGCGCCGTCTGTTCCGGCTCCGGGTGCCTCCGCTACCTGGTCTACCTCCGTGGAGAGGATCTCGTCGTCGGTGTCGACGACATCGAGAAGAGAGATCAGGCCATCGAGGGACGGCCGTACGCCCTGGTTCATGGGATCCGGTTCAGGACGCTGCCGCTGATCGGGGAGTACCGGGGAAAGGACGATGCCGAGAAGATCATCGGGCTCGGTCCGCAGGTCATATTCAAGACAGGCTCGACAGGAACGGTCTACGGGACGAGCGCAGCAGAGGCGGACAAGCTCCAGAATAAGACCGGGATCCCGGTCATCGCCTTCCCCTACGGCTCGCTTCGAAACGGAGCCGAAAAGGCCGACATGTTCGGAGGACTCCGCGTCATGGGCAGGGCGATCGGCTCGACAGAGAGGGCGGAGGATGTGATCGACTACATCGAGTCGACCCTGGCCGACCTCGAGAAACGGACCGGGGATATCCCGGAGTCCGGGAGGAAGAGCGCATACGTCGGTGGGGTCAGCTCGGCGGGAGCTCACGGCATCATCTCGACCGAACCCGCGTACCCGCCATTCCTCTGGGTGCATGCAGAGAACGTCGCTGCGGGGATGGGGGCGGACCATGCCGATATCGCCAAGGAGGCGCTGGTGGACTGGGACCCCGACTACCTCTTCGTGGACATAGCGACGCTCCAGATGGAGGGAGAGGGGGCCATCGGCGAGCTGAAGAACGACCCGGCGCTGGGTTCTCTCTCCGCCGTGAAGGAGGGGAGGGTATACGGAGTGCTACCGTACAACTTTTACAACATCAATTATGAGTCCGTGCTCGCCGACGCCTACTTCGTAGGGAAGATCCTCTATCCCGACCGTTTCGCCGACGTCGATCCGGTGGAGAAGGCCGACGAGATCTACGCCTTCTTTGTCGGGGAGCCGGTCTTCGGGCGTCTGAACGGACAGTACGGAGACCGGGGTTTCCAGCAGATTCCGGTTTAGGTTGGTGAGAGACGGGATGGACAACAGGGGAGGAGGTTAGCGCAGAAACATGCACTTCGCCGACGGGGAGATCCCGCTCGACTATCTCGGT
This sequence comes from Methanospirillum sp., assembly GCA_012728895.1. Classification (GTDB taxonomy): domain Archaea; phylum Halobacteriota; class Methanomicrobia; order Methanomicrobiales; family Methanospirillaceae; genus UBA288. The sequence continues at coordinate 5,128 of JAAYEG010000025.1, forward strand.
TACGTCCGCAGGAAGGGCCTCTGGCTGGTGGGAGGGCTGATTCTCCTCGCCCTGACCGGCGTCTACTCCATCTCGGTGGGGGCCGTCGCGATCCCGCCGATCGAGGTGCTGCAGACCCTGCTGGGGCAGGGGGTCTCCGACAAGTGGGACGCGATCGTGTGGAATGTCCGTCTCCCCCAGACGCTCACCGCCGTGGTGGCAGGTGCCGGTCTCTCGGTCGCCGGCGTCGCGATGCAGTCCATCCTGAGAAATCCACTTGCCTCCCCGTTCACGCTCGGCATCTCCAACGCGGGGGCGTTCGGTGCCGCGCTCGCGATCGTCATCTTCAGCGCCGGCACGATGCAGTCAAGCGTTGCTGACGCTGTCACCGTCACCAACCCTTACCTCGTCACCGGCTCGGCATTCGTCTCCTGTCTCGCCGCGACCGCGGTGATCCTGCTGATCTCACACGTCCGGGGGGCGTCTCCCGAGGTGATGGTGCTGGCCGGCGTGGCGCTCTCCTCCCTTTTTACGGCGGGAACGATGTTTCTCCAGTACTTCTCGAACGACGCCCAGCTGGCTGCGGTGGTCTTCTGGACCTTCGGAGACGTCGGGCGAGCGACCTGGGCTCAGCTCGCGCTGATGGCCGTCATCGTGGGCGTGTCGACCGCATTCTTCATCGCCAACCGCTGGGATTACAACGCCATCGACGCCGGCGACGAGACCGCGAAGGGTCTCGGGGTCAGCGTGGAGCGCGTCAGGCTGGTGGGGATGGTGGTCGCGGCACTGGTGACGGCCGTGATCGTCTCTTTTCTCGGGGTGATCGGGTTCGTCGGCCTGGCCTGTCCTCACATGGTTCGACGGCTGATCGGCGACGACCAGCGCTACCTGATCCCCGGCTCCTGCCTGATGGGCGGCATCCTGCTGCTGGCCTCGGACACGGTCGCCCGCCTGATCATCGCCCCTTACGTCCTGCCCGTCGCCGTCCTGACATCGTTCATGGGGGCCCCGGTCTTCCTGTACCTGATCCTGAGGGGGTACCGCCGATGATTCTCTCGGTCGAAGAACTCCGGTTCCTCTACCGGAACCGCGAGATCCTCAACGAGATCGCGTTCACCATCGATCAGGGCGAGATCGTCGCGATCCTGGGGCCAAACGGGGTGGGCAAGACGACGCTGCTCAGGTGTCTCAACCGGATCCTGCACCCCGAGCGCGGGAGCATCCTGCTCGACGGCGAGGACCTTCGGGACCTCTCAACGATGGAGATCGCCAGACGGGTCGGCTACGTCCCTCAGCGGGTCGAGACCGGCCGGCTGACGGCGTTCGACGCGGTCCTGCTCGGGAGACGGCCGCACATCGGGTGGGACACCACTGAGACGGACCTGCGTATCGTCGACGCCGCCTTTCGCCGGCTCTCCATGGAGCACCTCCGTATGTCGTACATCGACGAGATGAGTGGCGGGGAGCTCCAGAAGATCGCTATCGCGCGCGCGCTCGTGCAGGAGCCGAAGATCCTCCTCCTCGACGAGCCCACGAGCAACCTTGACATGCTGAACCAGGTCAATATCCTCTCCACCATCGCCCATATCGTCCAGGAGCACGGGATCGCGGCGGTAATGACGATGCACGACCTGAACCACGCCATCCGGTATGCCGACCGCTTCATCTTTCTGAAGGACGGCACCGTCCACACCCACGGAGGCCACGAGGTCGTCACGGCAGAGGTGATCGAGGAGGTGTACGGGATCCCGGTGACGATAGGGGAGCTCGCCGGTGTGCGGTGCGTGGTCCCCGGTGAACCGGTGCCAGCGCCGGGGGGCGCGTGATCGAGAGAACGAACGGGAATGGAAATGATATGAGCGAGAAAACAGTCGGACCGCGGGTCGGTTCGTCGTACCCGTCCTTCGAGACCTGCGTCGGGTTTCACGGCGGTGCCTGCATCGGCCTTGCCACGGGATACCGCGCGGCTACCGCGGCGATGAGCGCGCTCAGGGTGAGCCGGCCGCACGACGAAGAACTCGTCTGCATCGCAAAGACCGATGCCTGCGGGGTGGATGCGATCCAGGTGGTGACGGGTTGCATCGCGGGCAAGGGCAACCTCGCCGTCCATGACTGTGGGAAGCACTTCTTCTCCTCAATCTCCCGTATGAGCGCCCGAGCGGTCCGTTTCCGTGTGCGCCCCGACGCGAGCCCAGAACCGACCGAGATGGACGGGCTTCGAAAGAAGGTCCGCTCGGGCGCGGCGACACCGGATGAGCAGTCCCGGTACCGTGCTCTCGTGAGGGCCGCGATGGAACGGGTGCTGACGCTGCCGCGGGGGGATGTCGTGGAGTTCCGGGGAGTGCTGGCGGAGCCGTCACGTGTGGCCAGGATCTACGCGTCGATCGACTGCGCCCGCTGCGGCGAACCGGTGGCTGACGCGAAGACACGCATCGTGGAGGGGTTCAGGGTCTGCATTCCCTGCGCGGAGGAGATATGCCGGGAGAGGGGAAACCGGAACGCATGAAGATCGAGATCTGCCCGATCGGCCGGGTCCGGTCCCCGTTCCGGAACCGGAGCGATGCTCCGCGGCAGGGGAGGCTTTCCAACGCAGTCTCCGAGATTGTCATCGACCCCCCGTTCCGACCGGGGCTTTACCGGGTCGAAAGGAAACGCCACCTCATCGTGCTCTGCTGGTTCGACCGCGCCGACCGGAACGCGCTGCTGGTGACCCCGCCGCACAACCCGGTCGAGCACGGGGTGTTTGCCACTCGTTCGCCCGACCGGCCGAACCCGGTGGCGCTCTCCGTGGTCGATCTCCTCGGCATCGACGACGGCGTCCTTCGGGTCAGGGGATTGGACGCCCTCGACGGGACACCGGTGATCGACATAAAACCCTTCTCGCCGGAGATTGACGCAGTGGACTGAGATCGGCGGCAGCGAGGCGCCAGGCAATCCACCTGCCGCGAGACCCCCGCTCCTGTCTCGCGTCCGGAGGACGTCGCCTTCCGCCGCGGATCCAGGGGGGGGCCCTGACGCTCAGGGCGATCTGCGGGTCACGTGTCGCCGCGCTGCACGAGGTCATCGTCCTCGCCAAGGAGCAGCCACCACCAGGAGCTCCCGGGACCCGATAACCGATGCGGGGAAATACGAGATCTCTCCGGGTGAACCGTCACGGGGATGCGGGCGCGCGATAGACCCGGAGTCCGGAGTGGGGACGACACCGATTCGGCTCTTCGATCCGGGTCGCAGGATCCAGGGGTGGTCAGTGGTCACGGTCGTGCCCCTCTCCTGTTTCAACGTGCTCCGCCCCCGCGACGTCCCCCTCTCCTATCACACATCGGGCCAGGCGGGACCCGGTTGAACTCAACGTATCGACCTCTCGCTGGGGGAGCCGGACGGGCTCCTCCCGCGGGAGGCGGGGCTTGACTGGATCCTCGGGGCTGCCCCCACGCCAAGCGACCTGTGGTGGGTCCGTGCCGGATGAAAGGCCGGGGGTCGTGAACCTGGTGTCGTTCGCCGGCGTCACGGGGGTCCAGGAACGCCGTGTCGGATTCCCTTTACCTGTCTCTCTCCCGGGTGCGCAGGGTCACCGAATCGCCCCATCGCGGGTTCGGTACCGTCACCCCGGGCGCAGGCTCGGGCGATCGCACCCGGAGGAGGGATGAACCACCAGGAACGCGATCGTCCGGCTGGCCGGGCCGCACCTCTGCGACGTACAGGCTGTTCTCGTCGGTTCCTGCCGGGTGCGCGCGACGCATCTCGAGAAGCCTTCTATCCCGGGTCGGCCTGCATCAAGGTGGGACACCGGGCGACGCGTCAGAGGCGCCGGGAGAGAGCCAGCCGGTCCTCTCCCGAGCCGAAGTGATCGGGCAGCAGCGTCTCTTCAGTAAAGCCGCACCGGAGGTACAGTGCGCGCGCCCCCGCGTTCCAGGGCGCGACGGTGAGCCGGAGCTCCCGCACCCCCCGGGCCCGGAGAGACCTGGCGAGATAGTGGAGGAGCGTGGTCGCGCAGCCCCTCCTACGGCAGTCCTCGCGGACCTTCAGCCGCAGGACCCATCCCACACTCGGGTCGGACGAGGAGGCGCCGATCGTGAAACCGGCGATCCCTGGGTCCCCGTCCGCGACGAGGAAAGTCCCGGGCCAGAGCTCGGCTGCCTGGCGAACAGTGACTGCCGATACGAAGCCGGCGGGGTCCCTCTCCCGCTCGAGGACCCAGACAGCCGGAAAGTCGGGTTCGCTGAACGGCCGCACGGTCCACTCCATGCGAATGCGTTCGTTCCGGTCGGCAATGGAACTGTCGAACGGGCGACCGCCCGGGGGACCATGGTCGCCCGGGCGGCGAAACCCTTATCCCCCGCACCGTCCCTGAGACCTCCGGTGAGCGGGGATGGAGCGCGAGGAAGAGATCGAGGTGCTGACGCGGCTCGCGGCCGATGCCGGCGCGCTGGCCGTGCCGATCGCGCCGCGGGACGTCGTGGTCGCCGAGTGGGTCCGTTTCAAGTGCCGGTTCGGCTGCAAGGGCTACGCCAAGCACCTCTCGTGCCCGCCCTACGCACCCTCGCCGGCCGAGACGCGTGCGATGCTGGATGAGTACGAACGCGCCCTGCTCGTCCGGTTTGACGGCGTCCCGGGTCACCCGGCGTTCGGGCCCGATGACATCCCGGACGACTTCCACATGTTCTACCGGGACCTGATCCTCTGGGTGAACACCACCGTCCACCGGCTCGAGAAGACGGCCTTCTACGACGGGTTCTACAAGGCCTTCGCGTTCGGCGGGTACCCCTGCGCGTTCTGTGAGGAGTGCGTGGCCGAGGAGCAGCCCGGGTCCGTGGACGAGTCCTACCGCCGGTTCTGCCGGGAGCCCGACCGGGTTCGGCCCTCGATGGAGGCTGCCGGGATGGACGTCTTCGCCACGGCGGCGAAGGTGGGTTGGAGCCTCAGGACGATCCCGTCTAAAAACCTGGAGTACGGAAAGATCGTCCGGCCCAACGTGGTCTCGGTCGGGCTCGTCCTTATCGAGTAGCCTACTCGCCGTGGTCGAAGGACTCGAGCGCGACGGCGACCGCGATCATCAGGGGCGCGTCCTCGCCGGGCCCGACCTCGATCCCATAGGATTCGCGGACCTTGAACCACCCCTTGGAGATCCGCGCCACGGTCTCGCGCCCCCTCCGGATCGTGTACTCGTGCGCCAGGATATTTCCCTCGACCTCGAGGTCGCCATCGGGGATCTCCACGTGGAACTTCGGGCGGATCGAGAGCCACACCCGCTTCAGAGTCGCCGGGGGACGGCCGGGCCGTTCGACCACGACCGTGTCCCGGAGCGCGACGAGCGGTTTGCGGATGGTCGCGAGCGGGTTTCCGTCGAGATCCTCGAGCACGAAGGTCTTGCGGAGCGTGAGCACCTTGCCGTCGACCCTGAACGCGGGCCGGCCCGCCTCGTCCTCGACCGTGAAGTCCTCGCCGAGGTCGAGGAACTTCTCGCGCATCCTGTACCGGCGGGGATCCGCCGCCGCGGTGTTCGTGTCCATATGCGCATCGGGGAACGCCGTTCAATATAAAAGCGACGTTCCCGGCGTCGCGCCGTTTCCCGCGGGCGAACCCGGCGACCTGTAAAATAAAAGGGTATAGTGGCAAACTAGCCCCCAACCTCCTTCTCCAATAACTCAAGAATGCGCTTCAATTTCACTTTTTCGCTCTCCTTTCTGTGATTATATCGCCAAACGTACTCACCCAAATACAAGAA
>JAAYEG010000026.1 GCA_012728895.1 Methanospirillum sp.
GGAGGCCGTGCGATCAACCTTGAGGATCGTCCGGACTGTTCCCGCGTTCAGAAAACCGGGATAGCCAAAGGAAACCAGGAATGCGAACGAATGAAACAAGTCACGGAGGGAAATTAGCGAAGTACTGCGGTACGGAAAGAGAATAGTGATTTCAGGTCTAGTTGAGGCCACCCTTGCGGATTTGTGATCGGGTCGCCAAACATCTCGAGGAAGATGGACTGAGCGAGGGTGTCGAGCCGGGCGAGGGCGGCGCGGCGCTTCGCCCGCAGCGCGTCCGCCCTGTCCAGGATCTCCGCAATCCGCCGCTGCTCGGGGAGAGGCGGCAGCGGAACCCTCACGCCTCGAACAAGATCAATATTGAGGTTCTTGACAGTCGCCCCGGCTGCCCGACGCTCAAACTCGGCATAAACATGCTTCGAACCAAGTAAGTGATAGAAAAAATCAGCGTCGACGTCGCTTCGTCGAGGTGACAGTACCAGCCAGCCATCATGGATGCACCCTGAGGTATGCACGATGTATGGCCTACCGAAACTCATCGAGTTTGTTAGTAAAAAGTCGCCGGGCTTTACTTCGCGCGATCGCTTCGCACCTTCTGGCCGAATGCGCTTCTTCGTGCTCGTGATGTACTTCGATCCCGCCGAAGCATCACTGATCATGATCCAGTTAATGCCGGCCGGATCGTCTGTGATGAAATTATCTATCGGTCGAGGCGAACCCCCGCGAGCGATCTCAAAAACATCACCGAGGGCTACTGTCGGCCATCTGCTCATCCCAGCATCGCCTCAAACTCCCGCATCTCCCGCTGGATCTCCTCCTCCAGTCTCCAGAGCTCCGCGAGGATCTCCTTCGGCGGGCGGTGCTCGACCTCCTCGTGCACCACCTCCCTGTAGCGGTTGAGCGAGAGGTCGTACCCCTGCGCCGCGATGTCGGCCTTCTCCACGCTGAAGCTCTGCGCCGTGCGCGGGCGCTCGCGCTCATTGCCGGCGCGCTCTCCCCAGCGTGCGAGCACGTCGGGCAGGTTGTTCCTCGCGTGCTCGTCCTCCGAGAGCGGCGTCGCCGGCGCCGGCCCGAGCTTCTCCTCGGCGAGGAGCGGCGTGCGCTTGTCGTCCAGGGACCACCCGTCGGCCCGGACGTCGTAGAACCAGACGGCGTCGGTGCCGCCCGAGTTCGTCTTGGTGAAGAGCAGGATCGCCGTCGAGACGCCCGCGTATGGCTTGAAGACGCCGCCCGGCAGCGACACCACTCCGTCGAGCTTCTGCTCCTCGACCAGGATCCGGCGCAGCTCCCTGTGCGCCCGGCTCGAGCCGAAGAGCACCCCGTCGGGCACGATCACCGCCGCGCGCCCGCCGGGCCGGAGGAGCCGCAGGAAGAGCGCGAGGAAGAGCAGCTCCGTCTTCTTGGTCCTGACGATCTTCTGGAGGTCCTTCGCGGTGTTCTCGTAGTCCAGGCTGCCGGCGAAGGGCGGGTTCGCGAGCACCAGCGTGTACGCCTCCTCGTCGCCCGCGTGCTCCTCCGCGAGCGAGTCGCGGTACCGGATGTCCGGGCTCTCCACGCCGTGCAGCAGCATGTTCATGCTCGCGATCCGCAGCATCGTGTTGTCGAAGTCGAACCCGTGGAACATCCGCGTGTGGAAGTGCTCCCGCTGCGCCGGGTCGTGGAGCAGGGCCGGGTAGTGCCCGCGCATGTACTCGCCGGCCGCCACCAGGAACCCAGCCGTGCCGCAGGCCGGGTCGCAGATCACATCGTTCGGCCGCGGCGCCGTCATCTCGACCATCAGCCGGATGATGTGGCGCGGCGTGCGGAACTGCCCGTTCTGCCCCGCCGTCGCGATCTTCGCGAGCATGTACTCGTAGATGTCGCCCTTGGTGTCGCGGTCCTCCATCGGCACGTTGGCGAGCAGGTCGACCACCTTCGCCAGCAGCGCCGGCGTCGGGATGGTGAAGCGCGCGTCCTTCATGTGCTGCGCGTACGTCGAGTCCCCGTTGCCGAGCTGCCGCGCGAGGTCCTCGCGGAGGTACGGGAAGACGTGCCGGTCGACCACCACGAACATCTCGGCCGGCGCGAAGTTCCTGAAGCGCGACCAGCGGAAGTCCTCGTAGGGCCGGCCCTCGGGGTCGTCGCCCTCCGGGAAGACCCGCCGCTCCATCGGCGTTCCGAGCCGGTTGGCCTTCCGCTCCTCCAGGGTATGGAGGTCGTCGAGGCGGCGGATGAAGAGCAGGTAGGTGATCTGCTCGATCACTTCGAGCGGGTTCGAGATGCCGCCGGACCAGAAGGAGTCCCAGATACGGTCGATCTGATTCTTGATTTCGCCGGTGATCATGCAGTTCTCTCCCGAATATTTTAGGCAATTATTTAATTAGTGCCACCTTCAAATACTGAGAACGAAGGTGAGCGTGTGGTTTCCCTTATCGACTTAGGTCGATATACCCATGATGAAGAGGCCGCTGAAACGTATCTTCGGGATCA
>JAAYEG010000027.1 GCA_012728895.1 Methanospirillum sp.
ACCGGGTCCAGAAGTTCGACCGGAACGGCACCTTCCTCGGGAAGTGGGGGAGCGAGGGCTCCGGCGACGGCGAGTTCGAACTGCCGGGCGGCATCGCGACAGACGGCGAGGGGGATGTCTACGTGGCCGACGTTGCCAACCAGAGGGTCCAGAAGTTCACCTCCGCCGGCGCGTTCCTCGCGAAGTGGGGGAGCGAGGGCAGCGGCGACGGGCAGTTCCACAGCCCACAGGGCATCGCGGTTGACGGCGCCGGAAACGTCTTCGTGGCCGACTGGAGCGACCACAGGATCCAGAAGTTCGCGCCGGTGACGCCCCCGGCGCCGGTCGCGAACTTCACGGCGAACGCCACCGTCGGCACCGCCCCGCTCACCGTCCAGTTCACGGATATCTCCGCCAGCGACGGGATCGCCGGGTGGGCGTGGGACTTCGACGACGACGGCACGGTCGACTCGACCGATCCGAACCCGTCCCACGCCTACGCGGCGCCGGGGACCTACACCGTGAACCTGACCGTGACGAACTCCGGCGGGTCCGACAGCCTGGTGAAGACCGGGTTCATCTCCGTCCTGCCGGGAGATCCGCCGGGCGGGAGCAGGGGTTACTTCCTGGTCTCGACCGATCCTGCCGGCGCGGAGATCTACCTCGAGGACATCTCGGCGACGCGCTACCACGTGGGCAACACGACCGCCGGCCCGCTGAACGTCACCATCATGCTCACGGCCACCCCGATGAGGAAGATCATCGCGAACCTCACGGGCTACCAGGACGCGGTCTTCGATATCACGGAGTATCCACCAAAGGGCCAGACCCTCCCGGTCGACCTCGTCCTCGAGCCGATCGTCACCCCGACGCCGACGCCCACGCCGACGCCCACGCCGACGCTCACGCTGGACGGCGGCCCCACGGTTTCCTGGTATTTCGAGGCCGAGGACTACGACATCGGCGGGGAGGGCGTCGCCTACCACGACACCTCGCCGGGTAACAGCGGGGGCGCATACCGGACAGACGACGTCGACATCGTGGCGCTGCCCGGCGTTGGGCACGCCGTGAGCGGAGTAGAGGACGGGGAGTGGCTCACCTATACGGTCGATGGGGTCACGGACGGGGGCAGCGGTGGAAGTTACTACCCCTACCCTGTCGATCTCTTTGTCGCGAGCGACGGCGACGGCCGGAGCGTGGAGGTGGAGGTCGATGGTAGGACTGTCCGGAACCTCAGCGTCCCCAACACGGGGAGTCTCGAGACCTTCGAGCCGGTGTTCACCCAGCTCCGGTTCGAAGCGGACCAGCTCCCCGAAGGATGTAAGCACGTCATCCGGCTGCGCTTCCACGGCAGCGGCCAGAGTATCGACCGGGTGGTCTTCTACGCGCCGATACCCTGGTTGTTTGCCGACGGCTGGTCCGTGGCGGACTTCACCGCGAACACAACGGAGGGTGCTGCCCCGTTGACCGTTGCATTTACCGATACCTCGCCGGGGGGCCAGTTCATCTACGGCTGGCACTGGGACTTCGGCGATGCCAACGCCTCGACAGAGCAGGATCCCACGTGGACGTACCGGGAACCGGGGACCTACACGGTCAGCCTCTCTGTCGATGAAGAGGACTACTGGTCCAAGATACAGATGAACGACCGGACGGGGCTCTCCTGGTTCCACCACCTCTACCCGCCACAGATCAAGACGATGCTGGTGACGGTGAACGCGACCCCGACGTTGACGCCCACTCCCACGCCCACGCCAACACAGAACGGGACGACGCCGTACCGCGACCACGCCGTGCCCGGCCGGATCGAGGCCGAGGACTACGATCTCGGCGGGGAGGGCGTCGCCTACCACGACACCACGACAGGGAACGCCGGCGGCGCCTACCGGGCCGACGACGTCGACATCGAGGTCACGCCCGGCGAGGGGACGCCGAACATCGGCTGGGTCCGGGACGGCGAGTGGCTCAACTTCACGGTGAACGTGACGGGCGGCGGCGAGTACGCGCTGACGGCCCGCGTCTCGAGCCCGAACGCCGGCCGGCAGGTGATCCTGGAGGTCGACGGCGCGACCGCCGCGACGGTCACGGTCCCGAACACCGGGAGTTTCCTTGTGTTCCAGAACGTCACCGTGCCGGTGACGCTGCCGGCGGGACGGCACGTTCTGACCCTCCGGTTCTCGGGCGACGGCCAGAACGTGAACTGGCTCGAGTTCGGGTCGGCGCCGGTGACGCCGACGCCCACCCCCACCCCGACGCCCACACCGGGCCCGGCGACCGAGTACCGGTTCGTCGCGGCGTGGGGCACCGAGGGGTCCGGCGAGGGCGAGTTCAGGTACCCGTACGGTATCGCTCTATGCGGCGCGGGTGACCTCTGCGTGACCGATATCTTCAACTCCCGAATCCAGCGGTTCACCACGTCGGGGACGTACCTCTCGAAGTGGGGCACCCAGGGCTACGCCGGGGGGCAGTTCAACAACCCGATCGGGGTCGCGGTAGACGGGGCCGGAAACGTCTTCGTGGCCGACACCTATAACCACCGGGTCCAGAAATTCGACGCCTCCGGCACGTTCCTCGCGACGTGGGGCGGCTACGGCTCCGCCGACGGCCAGTTCGATTACCCGTACGGCATCGCGGTGGACGGCGCCGGAAACGTCTTAGTGGCCGACAGTTACAACCACCGGGTCCAGAAATTCGACCAGAACGGTAACGTCCTCATGAAATGGGGCAGCCAGGGCGCCGGCGACGGCCAGTTCGGGTTCCCGTACGGCATCGCGGTGGACGGCGCCGGAAACGTCTTCGTGACCGACACCGCGAACCACCGGGTCCAGAAGTTCACGTCCGCCGGCACCTTCCTCGCGAAGTGGGGGTCCGAGGGCGCCGGCGAGGGGGAGTTCCAGACCCCGTGCGGGGTCGCGGTGGACGACGGGGGATCGGTCTTCGTGGTCGATCGGAACAGCCACCGGGTCCAGAAGTTCGACGCCGCCGGCACCTTCCTCGCGACGTGGGGCAGCCAGGGCACCGGCGAGGGGGAGTTCCAGAATCCGTGGGGGGTCGCGGTCGACGGCGCCGGGAACGTCTACGTGACCGATACCTACAACCACCGGGTCCAGAAGTTCGCGCCGGCGACGCAGATGGCCCCCGTGGCCGCCTTCTCGGCGAACGTCACGGGCGGCGCGGCCCCGCTCGCCGTCGGGTTCACCGACGAGTCGACGAACACCCCGACCGCCTGGGCGTGGGAGTTCGGCGACGGCGCGACGTCGACCGAGCAGCACCCCGTCCACGTCTTCGTGTCGGGCGGCACATTCGCGGTAAACCTCACCGTCTCGAACGCCGGCGGCTCGGGTACGACGACACAGAACATCACGGTGGCAGCCGGCCTGCTGCCCGTCCCGCCGAGCACGGATCCGCCGACGGACACGGACGGTGATGGGTTGTACGAGGACGTGAACGGCAACGGCCGGAAGGACTTCGCGGACATCGTGCTTTTCTTCAACCAGATGACCTGGATCGCGGCGAACGAACCGGTGGGCCTCTTCGACTACAACGGCAACGGCCGGATCGACTTCGCGGACGTCGTCTGGCTGTTCAACAACCTCTAAGGCCCAACCCCGTTTCTTTCCGCGCTCGTGTCTGGTGCGCGACATCGATGCCGCTCGAGAGCAAGGGGCGGGCGATCGCCGGCCCCGGCCTGCCGGCGTTCTGCGACGGCGACGGGCGGTTCGTCTCCGACGACTGCCTGCGGATGCCCGGCGGGTGAGCGGGCCGGCCCCGCACGCCCCGATGCCGGGCTGACGCGCAGCGCCTAGGCCTCGTAGGCTTCGAGAAACGCATCGCGGTCGATCCCGACCTGGGTGCAGATCGCCCGGAGTGTGGACGCCCTGATGACCTCGTGGTTCGGCAGCGTCAGCGGCGTCCGGGAGCCGTCGGCGTTCTCCCTCTCCATGGCGATATGGTTTCCCACGCGCACGACCCGGAACCCGAGCGCGGCCAGCGCACGGACCACCCGCTGCCGCGGCGCGTCCCGCGGGAATTTCATCTAGACCGTGACCTCGGCGAGCCGGGCGTCGAGTACCTCGGCGTCGACCGCGTCCGGACCGAAGGTCTCGATGTGGAACCGGATCGCGGAGACGACGTCGGCGAGGGCCTCGTCGTAGGTGTCGCCCTGCCCGACCACGGCTCCCCGGAGGCCGACGGGGTACGCGACGAACCCGTCGGCGTGCTCCTCCACCACGATCTTCAGGTGTCGCATGATACGACTGTCTGCCTCCGGGCTGATAATGCCTCTGCCCCCGCACGGATCCGGCATGGAGGAGCCGGATGGAGATCGGTCCGTGCGGTCATCCGCGGGGGGCACCCGATGTCGCTCTTCGCGCCCTCGAGCCCCTCGCCCTCCTCCTCGAGATGAACCGGCGCGGCGCCGCGCTCGAGCGCGAGGGGCGGGCGATCGCCGGCCCGGGCCTGCCCCCGTTCTCCGACGACTGCCTGCGGATGCCCGGCTGACCCGCGGACGGGCGCGGGAACAGGGCGCTCGAGGTCGCGGCTCGTCCACGGCCGTCGGATGCATGAGACCTCGAGCGCGACGTTCCGAGTGCCTCGAGCCGTGGAGGCGCGGGTGGCGGTCGGGACGGTCCGGGGCGATCCGGGGCGGCTCGTCGCGGTGCGGGCGGACCCGGTGCCGTGACATATCTATATCATCACGGGAACCACAGCCTCAGTGATGGATTCTGCGACTACGGGCCGGCTCCTCCTCGCGGCGGTGCTGCTGGCGATGCTCGGCACGGCCCCCACGTCCGCCCTGGCCTGGCGGCCCGATCGCCGCCGTGGTCGATGGTACGGCCGGCACGTCCCGGGCGACCCCGCGCCCCACCCCAGGATCTCCACGAAATCGAAACCCTATTCTCCTCTGCGGTTAACAGAGAGTGAACCGCCCCGGTACCGCGCGGCTCAACCCCTTCTGAGACCCGGTAAACCCGGCCTAATTAGCGAGTTAATTACAACTGGTTGACACGGATACCTACATCTTCTCTCCGGGCGTATAGCTCCCCCTATGGACCTGCTTGACCAGGCGATCTCGTCGAGCGGGGCCGCGGCCTATGTCGGGTACGCGTCCTCGGCCGACCCCGACATGCGCTACCTGACCCGTTTCCAGACCACCGATCCCGTCATCTACCTGAAGCGCCCGGGGGAGCGGGGGTTGATGGTGGTCTCGCAGATGGAATATGCCCGGGCCGCGGCCGAGTCGGCCTTCGCCCCGGTCACCCGGGCCGAGGCCGGCCTCTTCACCCACTGGACCAGCCCATCCGACCGCTGGAACGCCACGGCCATGGCGATCGCCGGCCTGGCCGGCGGCGACGTCCTGGTGCCGGCCTCGTTCCCGATCTCGCTCGCGCGGAGCCTGGAGGCGCACTGCCGCGTCCTGGTCGACGAGGACACCGTCCGCCGGCGACGCGCGGTGAAGGTCCCGGCCGAGGTCGACGAGATCCGGGCCGTCCAGCAGGCGAACGAGGCCGCGATGGCCGCCGCCGTCGGGCTCGTCAGGGCCGCAGAGGTCCGGGACGGGCTGCTCGTCGCGGGCGATGAGCCGCTGACCGCCGAGCGCGTCCGGGCCGAGTGCCACCGAACCCTCCTGGCCCACGGGTGCCGGGCCGCCGACACCATCGTCGCCTGCGGCGAGCAGGCGGCCCAGCCGCACCAGCGCGGCACGGGCCCGCTCGAGGCCTGCCAGCCGATCGTGATCGACATCTTCCCCCAGGACGAGCTGACGGGGTACTTCGCGGACATGACCCGGACAGTGGTGAAGGGCGAGCCCCCCGGCGAGGTGCTCGAGATGTTCGAGGCCGCGAGAGACGCGAAAGCCCTCGCCGTCGGCAGGATCCGGGCGGGGGTCGAGGGGGCCGAGGTCCACCAGGCGGTCATCGAACTCTTCGCCGAACGGGGATACCCGAGCGACGCGACGGGGTTCACGCACAACCTGGGCCACGGGGTGGGGCTCGAGGTTCACGAGCTCCCCACCCTCGGGCCCGGCGGGGGGCCCCTGGAGACCGGCAACGTGGTCACGGTCGAGCCGGGGCTCTACCTCCCGGGGGTCGGCGGGGTCCGGATCGAGGACATGGGCCTGGTCACGGCCGACGGGTTCGAGAACCTCACCCGGTTCCCCGAGGAGCTCAGGGTATGAACGACGAGGTCCTGGACGCCTACGTGGAAGCGGGGAGGATCGCGAGCCGGGTCCTGAAGGCCGGGGCCGGGCTGGTCCGGCCCGGCGCCTCGCTCCTGGAGACGGTCGAGGAGATTGAGGGGATGGTGCTCGGGGCGGGCGCCGGGCTCGCGTTCCCGCTCAACTGCTCGCTCAACGAGGCGGCCGCGCACGACACGGCCTGCGAGGGCGACGAGCGGGTCTTCGCCGAGGGCGACCTCGTCAAGCTCGACCTGGGCGTCCACCTGGACGGCATCGTTGCCGATACGGCCCTCACCGTCGACCTGGGCGACCACGGGCTTCTCGTCGAGGCCGCCCGGGCAGCCCTGGACGCGGCGCTCGCGCTCGCCCGGCCCGGGGTCGAGGCCGGCGCGATCGGGGCCGCGATCCAGGCCGCGATCGAGGGCTATGGCTACCGGCCGGTCGCCAACCTGGGCGGCCACGGGCTCGACCGGTACCTGCTCCACGGGCCGCCCTCGATCCCGAATATCGGTCACCCGGGCGGGGCCGTGCTCGCCGAGGGGGACGCAGTCGCGATAGAGCCCTTCGCCTCGACCGGCTCGGGCATGGTGAGCGAGGCCGCGCGGGCCGAGATCTACGGCCAGGTCGCCCGGCGCCCGGCGCGGCTCCCGGCGGCCCGGCGGGCGGTCGAGCTCGTCGCCGAGCGGCAGGGGATGCCGTTCTCGCGGCGCTGGCTCGAGATCCCGCGGCGCGACCTCGTGCTCGCCGGCCTGGTCCGCGACGGGATCTTCCGGACCTACCCCGTGCTCCACGACGTCCCCGGGTCGTTCGTCGCCCAGGCCGAGCACACGATCGTCGTGATCGAGGACGGCTGCCTGGTCACCACGGCCTGATGGATACGCTTATGGCTCTCCACGCTGCATAGGATAGGATACACAAATATGTCGGCCGATGCAGCCAAGGCAACCCTCGCCGGAGGGGGAGACGGTGAGGCCGCCGAGGAGGTGAGGCTCCGGCTCGTGGAGGTGCTCCTGACCGCCGAGGTCTACAACCGGAACCCGGACCTGGACCTCAACGACCTCCCGCCCCACGCCCGCGAGGTCTTCGGGGTGCAGGGAGCGTCCGGGGCGAAACGGCCGGTCGGGGTCTCGGAGGCGATGATCAGGAAGGCGCTCGAGATCTCCGACGCGGCCAGGCTGCTCGAGAAGAGCCCGTTCGTCGGCTACGAAGAGTTCGGCCAGCGGCTCCGGATCACCGCGCTCCCCGAGGCGGCGCGCTGGTTCGCCCGGAAGGGCGGTGCCGCTCTCGCGGCCTCCAACCCGGCCCTCGCCCGGCACTTCGAGCGGGACGGGTCCCTCGAGGGGGTCACCTACGCCGACGCCCTCCGGCGGAACCCGAAGTACGAGGAGACGAAGGCGTACCTCGACCACCGGATCTCGGCCCTGCTGGCCGAGGACGAGCAGATGCGCACGGCCCTCGAGCTCTGCATCGTCTCGGCCCCCGAGGAGGTCCACAAGAGGATCGACGAGCTGGTCCTGACCCCCGACCAGGCCGACGCGATCGAGAAGGTCAAGACGGCGCTCGCCCACCTCCCGTTCCTGCGGGCCCACGACATCGCCGAGGTCGGCAAGTTCCTCTTCGTCGGCCCCCCCGGGACCGGCAAGACCTCGCTCGCGCTCGCGATGTCGCACGTCCTCGGCATGCCGATCGTCGAGGTCCGGCTCTCGATGATCACCTCGCAGTTCCTGGGCGAGACCAGCAAGAACATCGACCGGGTCTTCGAGTTCGCCGAGAGGCTCGCCCCCGCGATCCTCTTCATCGACGAGTTCGACTTCGTCGCGAAGAGCCGGGGGGCCGTGGACGACCACGGCGCCATGAAACGGATGGTCAACGCGCTCTTGAAGAACATCGACCGGGTCAGCCTGATCCGGTCCCGGGTGGTCCTGATCGGCGCGACGAACCACCCCCGCCTGCTCGACGAGGCGGCCTGGCGCCGGTTCGACGAGGTGATCGAGTTCGTGCTCCCCGACCGCGGCATGCGGCTCGAGATCCTGGGCAAGCTGACGGCCGGGCTCGAGACCTCGGTCAACCTGGAGACGCTCGCGGACGAGACCGGCGGGTTCTCGGGGGCCGACCTCCGGATGATCGTCAAGGAGGGGGTCCTCTCCGCCCTGGTCGAGGACCGCACCACGGTCCTGCAGTCCGACATCGAGAAGGGCGTCAACCTGGTCCTGAAGCGGAACGCCATCAAGGACCGGTCCTGGGTGTAGGATGCTGGTCCGCCTCCTCGGCACCGGCGACGCAATCGGGACGCCGAAGGTCGGGTGCCCGTGCCTCCAGTGCCAGGCGGCGCTCGCGGCGGGGCGCGAGCGGCTCCGGACCTCGCTCCTCGTCGCCGTCGGCGGAAAGCGGCTCCTGGTGGACACGGGACCGGACCTCCGGCGGCAGCTCCTCGCCGCCGGTTCACCCCGGATCGACGCGGTGGTCTGGACCCACGGCCACTTCGACCACGTCATGGGGTTCGGGGAGTTCTACCGGGTCCAGAAGGTGCCCCCCGTCCACGCCGCCCCCCCGGTGATCGAGCAGGCCGGCGCCCTCTTCTCATACCTCTCGTTCGAAAGGCACCCCCACCCCCCGGGCGTGCCGTTCGAACTCTGCGGAGCACGGGTCACGCTGGTCCCGGTGAACCACCCGCCGATGCCCACATTCGGCCTCAGGGTCGAGGCGGACGGGGCCGTCCTGGCGTACACCGCCGATACCCGGGCTGATATCCCGGAGGAGTCGGCGACACTTCTCTCGGGGGCAGACCTCTTGCTCGTCGACGCGATCGCGCCGGCGGGCTACCACATCAGCAAGCACATGACCTACGACGAGGCGCTCGTGCTCGCGGACCGGCTCCGGCCGAAGGAGTATCGGTGCGTCCACATCGCCCACCTGCTCCCCCGGGACCTCCCCCACCTCGGGCGGGACGGCGAGACCTTCGTGCTCGGCGCACACACCGACTGCCCGGCCCCGGCGGCGCCCGCACCCCCGAGCCTGTAGCAACCATACCATTATGCTCCATTATCGCCCAGAATTGCAGGCATGGATGTCAAGGTCCTCGAACTCGAGCCGGGTATCGCGCGGTTCGTGGTCGCGGGCGAGGGGCACACGTTCATGAACGCCCTCGTCGAGGAGCTGCTGCTCGATCCGGACGTCGACGTGGCCAGGTACACGATCAAGTTCCAGTTCGCCGACCCCGAGCTGCTGGTCACGACGCGGCAGGGGCGCGAGCCGGTTGCCGCGATCCGGGACGCCTGCGCGCGGATCGTCGCGTCCTGCGACGGGCTCCTCGCCGACCTCGAGACCTGGCAGTAACCCCTCTTTTCGAACGTCGCGGTCTCCCCGGGGCAGAGCGCGGGTCGCCGGTTATTTCACCACCGAGGTCGAAACCATCAGTCGGATCGCGCCATGGAACCCCACGACCCCGGGTCCCCGGGAGAGCCGGCCCGGTTCGAGGTCGGCGGGAACGTCTTCTACAACTGCGACTGCATCCTGGGCGCCCGCGAGTTCGTCGCGGAGAACAGCGTCGACCTGGTCATCTGCGACCCCCCGTACGGGATCCGGGGCGACAAGCTCCACCGCCACTACAACCGTTCCGAGGAGTTCGTGGTCGACGGCTACGTCGAGGTAGCTGAGCCGGACTACGGGGAGTTCAGCGCGCGCTGGATCCGCGAGGCCGAGCGGATCCTCAGGCCGGGCGGCTCGATCTACATCGTCTCGGGCTACACGAACCTCTACCACGTCCTCCACGCCCTGCGCGAGACCCGGCTCGAGGAGGTCAACCACGTCATCTGGAAGTACAACTTCGGCGTCTTCACCCGGCAGAAGTACGTCTCCTCCCACTACCACGTCCTCTTCTACCAGAAGCCGGGGGGCCGGCGGACGTTCAACCTGGAGGCGCGGTACGGCCTCGGAGAGCGGGCGGAGGGCGGGGGTTCGCTCAACTACCGCGATCGCGAGGACGTCTGGACCATCAACCGCGAATACAAGCCCGGCCGGGAGAAGAACAAGAACGAGCTCCCGACGGCGCTGCTCGCAAAGATGATCCAGTACAGCAGCGACGAGGGGGAGACCGTCTGCGACCTCTTCCTGGGCGGATTCTCGACCGCGATCACGGCCATCGGCCTGAACCGGCGGGCAATCGGGTTCGAGGTCTCGCCCCGAATATTCGAGAGGCGGACCCGGGAGATCTCGGCATTGATACCCGGCTTCCTCCTCCCCGGGGCCAGGAGGCCGGTCCGCGGGCCGGCCGGCCGGCGCGGGCAGGCCTGGACCGCGGACGAGACAGAGCGGCTGCTCCGCGAGTACGGCCGCCTCCGCGCCCAGGGGTGGGGGAAGGGGGCGGCCGTCGAGCGGCTCGGGAGCGAGTTCGGGAGGGGGCGCTGGTCAATCGAGAGGGTCCTGAAGCGGGCGCACCCTCCCGGCGGGCCGAGTCCCGGGCCCGGCGGGGGGTGACGCTCCCCCGTCACCGGGCGCGCGAGGCGCGGGGTCGGCCCGTTCGTTCACCGGCCAGTTCCAGGACCGCCGCCGCCAGCGCCTCGCTCGACGCTGGGTCGGTCATGAGCGTCGCGGCCCGGGCAGCGCCCGGGACCTGGACCGGGTCGCCCGCGTCCTGGACAAAGACGTCGCAGAAATCCCGGTAGAGGGCGTGGACCCCGCGCGACGAGGGCTCCAGCCCGAGCCCGGCCATCAGCGCACCAGCCGGCCCGCTCACCGGCGCGTGGCCGATGAAGGGGGAGACTGCGACCACGAACGCCTCGCGGAGGGCCTCCCGGACCCCGCCGCAGGCGAGGATCGGGCCGATCGAGGTGACCGGGTTCGAGGGGCCGACCAGGACGGCGTCGGCCCCCTCGAGTGCCGCGAGCGTCTCCGGGGAGGCCGGCGGGGGGGTCGCCGGCTCCCACTCGAGACTGCGGACCGGGAGCGCCCCGCGCCGCCGGACCCAGTACTCCTGGAAGTGGAGCCTCCCCTCGTCGGTCAGGACGTGGGTCGCGTACGGGGCGTCGGCCATCGGGAGGACCCTGACCCCGACCCCGAGCCGGTCCGCGATCCGGGCGGTCGCCTCCGTGAGGGTCAGGCCGCTCCTGAGCAGGTCCCCCCGGGTGAGATGGACCGCCCGGTCCCGGTCCCCGATCCGGATGAACTCGTCCTGGCCGAGCTCCCGGAGGGCCTCGTGGCAGGCGAAGGTGTCGCCCTCGATCCCCCACCAGGTCTCCTCGTTCAGGATGCCCGCGCAGAGGTAGAGGACCGTGTCCGTGTCCGGCGAGAGGTGGCCGCCCGAGACCCAGGCGTCCTCGCCGGTGTTCACGACGACCGCCAGGTCGGCGTCGGGGACGAGGCGGCGGAGGCCCCGCAGGAGCTTCGGGGCGCCGGTCCCCCCCGAGAGCACGGTGATCATCCCTGATCGCTTATATGCCGGAACGGTTAAGCTGATCCCGATGGGGAGGGCGAAGTCGGTCCGGGACCCGGTCCACGGCTACATCGAGGTGGAGCCGCCGCTCCTCCCGGTCGTGGACGCCCCCCTGCTCCAGCGCCTCCGGCAGGTCCGGCAGCTCGGCTTCGCCTACCTGGTCTACCCCGGGGCAAACCACACCCGGTTCGAGCACTCCCTCGGGGCGATGCACCTGGCCCGCCGGCTCTGCGAGCACCTGGGGCTCGACCCCGGCACGACCCTGACCGTGACCGCCGCCGCCCTCCTCCACGACGCCGGGCACGGCCCTTACAGCCACGCGACCGAGCCGTTCTTGCTCGCCCTGATCGGGCGGGGACACCAGGAGATCCGGGAGATCGTCGAGACCTCGGGCCTGGACCGGCTGCTCGCCGGGATCGGGGTCGACCCCGGCGAGGTCTGCCGGCTGGTCTCCGGCGACCATCCCCTGGCCGGGATCATTCAGGGCGAGCTCGACGTGGACCGGATGGATTACCTCCTGCGCGACGCGCACTACACCGGTGTCCCGTACGGGACCGTCGATGCCGAGAGGCTGATCCGCTCGGTCAGGATGACCGGGCACGGCCTCGCCATCGACGAGGGGGGGATCGCGGCGGCCGAGTCGCTCCTCGTCGCCAGGACCCTGATGCGGCCCTCGGTCTACTTCCACCACGTCGCCCGGATCGCCGAGGGGATGTTCACGCTCGCCCTCGACCTCCACCTGGAGACACCCGGCGGCGCCGGGGAGGCCGCGGCCCTCCTCGCCTCCGACGACGGCGGCTGCATGCAGGCCCTCCTCCGGTCGCCGCACCCTGGTTGCCGGGAGCTCGCAGAGCGGATCATGGCGCGGCGGCTCTACAAGCGCGCGGTCTGGGTCGGGAGAGACCAGGTCAACTGGGCCGCGCTCCCGGCCGGCCCTGGCATCGCCTGGAACCGGGAGACGGCGGGCGCGATCGCCGAGTCGGCCGGGGTGGAGCCCGGGGAGGTGATCGTCGACGCCGCGCCGTTCCCCCGGGACCTTTCGATGGAGGTCCGGATCCGGAGCGGGTCGGGCACGCTCCCGCTCGACCAGTGCTCCCCCATGGTCGCGACGCTGAACGAGACCCGGCGCGGGCAGTGGCGACTCGGGGTTTACGCCCCCCCCGCCGCCGTGGAGCGGGTCGCGGCCTCTGCCGTCGAGCACCTCCACATCCGGCCGGCGACCCTCCAGGAGCGTCTCCCCGTCTGAACGGATCACAAGTCATTTTACCAGAGAGGGCGAACTCTTTTTCGAATACAGGTTCTCTGGCCGCCGCATTTTTCGATCGAGCCCGTCTGGAGGGGCAATTTTCGAAACCGCCGATGCAGGGGCCGCGCACATGGTATTCGGGGTGAGAACACCGGCAGGCGATTGAGCCCGGGAAGGAGGGGAGAGCGTGATCACGATCTATGTGTCCACGAGCGAGGGGCTCACGACCGTCGACGACTTCGTCGCCGGATCGTGGGTACACGTCTCGAATCCGAGCAACCAGGAACTGGCCCTGCTCGTGGAACGGTTCGGGATCCCGCTCGACTTCCTGACCGACCCGCTCGACCTGGAGGAGCGGGCCCGTCTGGATACCGAGGACGGCGCCCGCCTGGTGGTCCTCCGCGTCCCCCACCTCGATACCTGGACCGACGACATCCCCGTCACGACCCTCCCGATCGGGATCGTCCTTGTCGACGACGTGGTAATCACCGTCTCGGCCATCGAGCCCGAGGTGATCGGGGACTTCAAGCGGGGCCAGGTCAGGAACTTCGCGACCCAGGAGCGCACCCGGTTCCTGCTCCAGGTCTTCATGAGGACCACGCTCCTCTTCCTCCGGTACCTCCGGGACATCAACCGGGCCTCGAACAACGTGGAGCGGGACCTGTACCGCTCGACCCGGAACGAGCAGCTGATCCGGCTCCTGAACCTCGAAAAGTGCCTGGTCTTCATCTCGACCTCGCTCCGGGCGAACGCCTTCATGATGGAGAAGTATCACAACGCCACCTACTCGCGGCTCGACCAGGAGGACCAGGACCTGCTCGACGAGGTGATCATCGAGAACCGGCAGGCCATGGAGATGGCCAAGATCTACTCGGAGATCCTCTCGAGCATGATGGACGCCTTCGCCTCGCTCATCTCGAACAACCTGAACACCGTGGTCAAGACGCTGACCACGATCACGATCATCCTGATGATACCGACGCTCGTCGCATCGTTCTACGGGATGAACGTCGACCTCCCGTTCCAGGGGTCGCCCGAGGCCTTCTTCCTGATAATCGGGTTCTCGGCGCTGCTTTGCACGATCGGGATCCTGATCTTCTGGCGGGGCAACCTCTTCTAGGTCGGGCCGGGACCCGCAGGCCACCCGCAGGTTTAACACCGGACCCCCCCCAACCGATCACCCTGATGGAACAAGACGAGCCCTGCCCCGGGTGCGGCGAGGAGGCCCCGCAGGAGGTCCTCCGCGAGTCCCGCGACCTCCTGCTCCGCTGCACCGCCTGCGGTCACGTCCACCGGGCCCCGCGCGAGGTGCGCCCCGAACCCCTCCGGGTCCGCGCGATCGTCTCGGCGGGGACCGAGTCGGTCCCCGGCACGGTCGAGCTGATGCCCGGCGATCCGGTCGAGCTCGGGGACCTCCTGGTGGCCGAGGGGGAGGGGGACGAGGCGGCGGGGGTCGAGGTGACCTCGATCGAGGTGGCCGGCGGCGGGCGGGTGGCCCGCGCGCGGGCCGACGCGGTCGAGACCCTCTGGACCCGGGTGGTCGAGGACGTGGTGGTCCCGGTCTCGGTCCACCAGGGGCGCGAGACGATCCCGCTCCACCAGCGGGTCGACGGCGAGCAGGTCTTCGTGGTCGGCGAGGTCGCGAACTTCGGCAACCGGCCGGTCCGGATCTCGCACATAAAGCTCCGGGACGGCCCCGTGCTCAGGAAGGAGGGCTGGAAGACGGTCGCCCGGCGGGTGCGGCGGATCTACGGCCGGTTCGAGCGCGAGCCGCCCGCCGGCCGCGGGAGGGGCCGGGCCGGCGGGCCGCCGCCTCGCGGCTCCGGGGCGGGGGACCTGCGGCGCCCCGGGAGCGAAGCTACCCGACCGGGAACGGGTCCGAAGAGAGAAGACGGGTGACCTGGAGCGTCTCGCGCCTCGGTTCGCCCGGGGCGTCGGGCGCCTCGCCCCCCGCGAGCGCCTCCAGGATCGCGCCGATCGCCTCGCCGTGGCGCGGGCTGTACCCGCCCTCAAGCACGAGGGCGGGCGCACGGCCTGTCGCCTCCTGGACGAGCCGCGCCATCATCCCGAAGTCGGCCGGCAGGAGGGCCATGCCCCCCAGGGGGTCGCCGGCGAGCGCGTCCTGGCCGGCCGAGACCAGAACCAGGTCCGGGGCGAAGCCGGAGAGGGCCGGGCAGAAGACCGACTCGAAGACGTGCCGGTAGTCGGCCCCGGTGCTCCCGGCCGCGAGCGGGGCGTTCAGGGTGTAGCCGAGCCCGTCCCCGGCCCCCCGCTCGTCGTGCCAGCCGGTCCCGGGGAAGTGGAACCGGCGGTGGACCGAGCAGTAGAGGACCCGATCGGTCCAGTAGAAGGCCTGCTGCGTCCCGTTCCCGTGGTGGACGTCCCAGTCGACCACGGCGACCCGCCCGGTTCCCGTGGCCAGGGCGCCGGCGGCGGCGACGGCGACGCTGTTGAAGAGGCAGAAGCCCATCGCCCGGATTCGCTCGGCGTGGTGGCCCGGCGGGCGGACCATCGCGAGAACGGGGGTGCCGGCGAGCGCGAGCCGTGCGGCCTCGATCGCGGCCCCCGCGGCCGAGCAGGCGACCCCGAACGAGCGGGGCGTGATGTAGGTATCGGGGTCGAGCTGTCCGACCCCGGAGAGCGACGCGCACCGGGAGGCGACGAACCCGATGTAGGCGGGATGATGGATTCGGGCCAGGGCCGCTTCGGGGGCGGGCGGGCCCGGGGGGGCGAACCGCTGCCCGGGCGGAACCCCGGCAAGCGCCGCCTCGAGCCGGGCCTGGCACTCCGGGTGGCCGGAAAGGTCGTGCAGGGCCGCGTCGGGCTGGACCAGGACGACCGGTTGCATGGACGTCCATCGGCATCCCGTCCCAATCAGGCTTTCGCCCGGAGGGGGCTCCCGGCGGGGCCTCAGCCCTGGCCGTAGGACCGGACGTGCTCCCGGGCCCGCCGGAGGTCGTCGCCAACCCCGTCCGTCTCCCGGCCGAAGTGCCGCCAGTCCTCGCCGACTGGGCAGACGGCGATGCACCGGCCGCAGGGAGCGAGGTGCCGGGCGGCGAGATCGGCGGCGCGCCCGGCGCAGGCCTTCTTGTCGGTGAGCGAGCCGGGGTAGTCTCCGGGCTCGAGCGCCCCTGCCGGGCAGGCCTCGACGCAGGCCATGCAGCGGGTGCAGAGGTCCTCCCCGAGCACGTCGTCCGGCGGGAGCTCGGCCGAGGTGAAGACCGAGGCGAAGCGGGCCCGCGGGCCGTAGGCCCGGGTCAGGAGGAGGTTGTTGACCCCGAACGTCCCCAGCCCGGCGTGGTACGCCGCGTGCCGGTGCGAGAAGAACGCGACCGGGTTCTCGAGCAGGACGCGGACCGAGCCGTAGCCGTCCCGGGTCACCGGCACCGCCCGGTGGCCGGACGCGTTCAGCAGCCCTGCGACCCGGTACGCGTTCGCGTCGAGCAGGGCGTTGACCGCCAGGTAGAGGTCGTGGTACCAGATCGACGGGGCCGTCTCGACCACGGGGAGGAAGACCGGCATCCCGATCACGACCACCGTCCGGGTCCCCGGGACGATCGAGGCCGGCCGGAACGGTTCCGGCACCCGGGGCCCGGACAGCGGCGAGTCCCAGCGGTCCGCCGGCGCGAACCCGACGAGCGGGACCCCGAGGCGCCGGCACTCCTCCTCGATCTCCCTCCTGAGCTGGGCGTCCATGATACTCGGTTGGGCGGGCGGGCGATAAATACAGTGGGGAGCGATCCCACCGTCAGGTTCATCCCGGAACAGGCGCCACCTGGAGGTGATGACGACGATCGCGACCGAGGAGCGGGTCTGCGCCGTCTGCGGCGAACGCTCGCCCCAGGGGTTGGTGGTGGAGGCGGGGCGCGAGGGGTCGGCCGACCTGGACCTCCGCCCCCCTCCCGAGCAGCGTGATACCATCGAGCACTGGGTCCAGGAGTGCCCGCACTGCGGCTACTGCGCGCCCGCGATCGACCAGCCGGTCGTCGACGGGGCGGTCGGCCGGGTCGGGTCGGACGGCTACCGGGCGATCCGGGCGGAGACGGGGACCCCGCCCCTCGTGGTCCGGCTCCTCTGCGCCTCGACCCTGCTCGAGCACGCGGGCCGGTGGGTCGAGGCGTCGGAGACGGCGCTCTGGGCGGCCTGGGCGGCCGACGACGCTGGCGACAACGAGGCGGCCCTGCGGGCGCGGCGGCGGTTCCTGGACCTGGTCGAGGACCTCCGGGGCCGGGGCGAGCACTACATCGAGGACCCCGACGCCGAGGCGCTCGTGATGGTCGACGTGGCCCGCCGGGCCGGGGAGTTCGACCGGGCGGCAGGGCTCGCGGACCGGCTGGCCGCGGTCCAGGACCCCCGCTTCGGGGCGATCGTCGCCTTCCAGCGGGCCCGGATAGCGGCCCGCGACACCGGGCGGTACACGGTGGAGGAGACGTTCGGCGGGGGGTCCCGCTGAGGGCCGGCGGGGCTCCCGGGCACAGGAGATGGTGCCTCTTAAATACGATCGCGCGATAAAGGGGAGATGCGATGAACGCCAGTCCGGAGACCGGGTCGACGGTGATCGAGGTCGCGCGGGTGATCGGGCCCCGCTGTGTCGAGGAGGAGGACGGGAGGCGGCTGATGGCCCTGATCCGGCCGGTCCTGCTCGCCGGGAAGGAGGTCGAACTCGACTTCGCCGGGGTCGAGAGCATCTCGGTGCCGTTCCTGGCCGAGGCCGTCGGCCGGCTCCTGGAGGTCGTGCCGCTCGAGGAGATCCTGAGGCGGCTGGTCGTCAACCACATGACCGTCCGAGACGTCCAGGCGCTCCGGTACACGCTCGAACACGCGGGCGGCGCCAGGGACGACCGGGACACGCCCCCGCCGGGGTACGGGTGACCGGGACCGTCTCCTCCTCGGTGACGGGACGCGGGGCATGATCCCCGTCGCCTTCAGCCTCACGCCCGCCGGCGCCCTCGGGGACCTCGAGATCGACGGGGTGCCGTTCGAGGGGTGGGCCTCCGCGGAGTACTGCGAGGCCCCGGAGGAGTCCGCGGTGGGCGGGCCGCACCTCGTCGTCGAGCTCCCGATCGAGCGCTTCACCCCGGGGCCCGGCGGGCTCCTCCTCTGGATCGGTGAGACCGCGTACACGGTGGACCTGGGCCAGACGACCGTCCCCGCGGGGGGCGTGCTCGCGGGCGACGGTGGCAGGAGGGCCGGGATGCTCCCCGTGATGATCCTGGTCAGGTGCCAGGGGCGGGACCTCGCGGGACGCCTGGTCGCCCCCGCCGCCAATTCGCCCGGGGGAGTTGAGCCGGGAGATACCCCTTTCTCTATGACCGGGCACCTCGTCCCATGACCTTCCGGGAGCCCGACGACCGGCTCTGGGAGGAGATCGGGCCGCTCCTCCCGCCTTCGTCTCCCCACGGCGGCCGCCGGGCCGACCGGCGGCGGCTCTTCACCGGGGTGCTCTACGTCCTCTCGACCGGCGTCGCGTGGGCGGACGCCCCGCGCTGCTACGGCGCGAAGTCGACCATCCACCGGCTCCACCAGGAGCTCTGCCGGACCGGGCGGTACCCCCTCCTGCTGCGGGTGCTGCGGGCAAGCGGCTACGAGACGGGCCGGATCGACCTCTCGCGGTGCAGGGCCGCCACCCCCGACCGGGCGACGCGGCTCTCGGACTGGCCCCGGCGCCCGCTCCCCGGCGAGGCGCCCCCGCGGGTCAGGTGAACGCCCGCTCCTGGAGCATGACCATGCAGAAGAGGATCGCGGCCTCGAGCCGGCCCGGGTCCAGGACCGCCGGGGCGACCAGGACCGCGCCGGGGTTCTTACGGACGAGCCGGAAGACCGAGCGCCAGGGGACCGGGTCGGCCAGGTCGGGCCGCTCCCCCTGCCAGTGGACCCTGAGGTACCGGACGGCCCCCGGGGGGATCCGCGCGACCTCGGCAGCGGTCCTCGTCCGGGCGGCGGCGTACAGGGCGGACGGGTCGAGCGCGAGCCCGGCGTGCGGCGCGAGCGCGGGCGCGCGCCGGACCAGGTACGCCCAGAACTCCGCGAGCCCGGCGCCATCGGGGATCGCCTGCCCGGGGCGGTGCGCGACCAGCACGGACGGCGGCGGGGCGGGGCCGGTGGGCGCGGCCCCTCGGACGGCCTCGATAGCCCGGACCAGGTCGGCGGGCCGGTTCCGGTCGGGTCCCGGCTCGATCACGACCGCGGAGGGGCACCCCTCCAGATCCCCGGCCAGGTCGCGCGCGAACCCGGAGGTCCAGGCCCCGTCGTGCCATCGCGGCGGGGCGTAACCGTCCCGGCCAGCGGGCGGGATCCTGAGCACCCACGGGAGGGACGGCGGCGAGGGCTCGCCGGGAGCGACCTCGACCAGGTCGCACCCGGTCGAGCGCGCGCACTCCTCCCTCGCGCGGAGGGGGGCCCGGACCGTGTCTGGGAGGACGTAGGTGACGTCGGCCATACCCGGAGTACTGGGAGGTGCCTCCACTTCAGGCCCCCGGCGGGACCCGGGGTCAGGCCCCCCGGAAGAACCAGCCGGCCCGCCGCACCATCGGCGTGACGCCGGCCGAGGAGAGATTCCCCGCCGCCCACTCGTACCGGGACCGGATCGCCGGCGGGAGGACGGACTCAGGGCACTCGACGAAACCGAAGGAGCCGTAGAACCCCTCGAGGCCGCTGACGGCGAACATGTAGAGGTCCTCGTTGTGGCAGGCCTCGACGAGCGCACCGACCACGCGCCGCGAGTACCCCCTGTGCCGGAACGGCTCGGGGGTGAAGACGGCGTCGACCTCGTGCCCGTCGGGGTGGCGGTGGCACCGCGCGAGGGAGACCGGGGTCCCGTTCGCGTAGAGCCCGAAGACCCGGTCGACGCCGGGGTCCCCGCGCGTCTGGTGGTAGTCGCGCCAGACCCCGTCCGCGAGCGGGAACTCGGGGGCGAGCAGCTCGCGGACCACGACGGTGAGGAGGCGCTGCGGCGAGGCGACCAGGACGGGGCACGGCCCCGCGTACGCCACCCCCTCAGCCACCGGCCCGAGCCGGACGCCCGCGACGGCGTCCCGGGCCCCGACCCTGCTGAGCACGATCGCGGTCGACCTGAGCTCGACGGCGGCCGCGACGATCCCCGGGACGGCCGCGCCGGGACGGACGAGCGGGTCGAGCCCGAGCCGGGCGGCGACGGTGGCGAGGGCGGGCGGGACCCGCTCCCCGACATGGAGGAGCACCCCCTCGCCCACGCCCCCCGCGGCCGCGAGCCGCTCGGCTGCCTCGAGCGAGGTCTCCGAGAGGTCGGTCGGGACTAGTGGGCGGGCGAGAAGCGGGCCCGTCCGCTCTCCCCGCACCACGAGCAGGTCGGTTCGCGCCGCCCTGAGCAACCCGGAAGAGACCGAGCCGAGGAGCCGGTCGACCGCGCGCCCGCGCCCACGCGCGCCCACTGCGACCAGGTCGGCGCCCGCCTCCGCGGCCCCCTCGAGAAGGGCGTGGACGACCGTCCGGTCGCCGCGGGGCACGGTCCGGACATCGACCTCGGCCCCGGAGAGCGCGAGCCGGCGGGCCTCGGCCTCGAGCGCGGGGTTCGGGTCGGACCCCCCCTGGCCGGCGACGTGGACCAGCAGCAGGCGCGGTGGCCCGGGCAGGTCCAGGCAGGCGTCCGCCGTGCGGGCGCTCTCCTCTGAGAGGTCGGTCGCGACCAGGACGCGCCGCCAGGTCATACGAGCCGGCTCCCCTCGAGCGGCACGGTCAGCACGAACCGGGCACCCGAGCCTGCCCCCTCCTCGCTGATCCCGATCCCGGTGATCCCCAGGGACTCCCTGGCGAAGTACAGCCCGTGGCCGTACCGCCGGGCGGTCGGGGAGAAGAGCGACCCCCGCTCGGCGGGCGGGACGCCGGTGCCGTCGTCCTCGATCCAGATCCGGCAGCCGTCGGGGCCGTGGTGGCAGGTGACCAGGACCGCGGTCGCCCCGGTCCCGGGCCGGGTCGCGTTGTGCAGGAAGTGATACAGCGCGGACGGGAGCGTGGGGTCCGCGTAGACCTCGAGCCGAGCGACCCAGGCCCGGACTACGACCGGGCCCGGGTCCAGCCGGGCGACCGCCTCCTCGACCGCCTCCTCGACCCGCTGCCAGGCGGCGGGCCGCCGGCCGAGCCTGCGGAACTCACGTGCGACCGCGGCGCTGCGGGCGATCGCCTCTAGCATCGCGCCGAGCCGGCGCAGGACGGCGAGGGTCTCCGGGTCGGTCACGGTCGCCCGGCCCCGCTCCAGGCAGGCATCCATGTCCCCGACGGTCGCCGCGAGGTCCTGGTCCAGGATCCGGGCGAGCGTCCCCATGGTCCGGTTCGCGGACTCCAGGGCGGAACGGGCCAGGTAGCGCTCGGTCACGTCCGCCAGGCTCACCACCGTGCTCCCGGGGCCGAGCGGCGCCCCCGAGGCAAGCCCGTGGACCGGGGTGCCCGACGGGGCCGAGAGGACGAGCTCGAGATCATCGACCGGTCCCCGGGCGGCCAGGGCGAGGAAGACACGGACCGCCTCGGGGTCGGCCGCGACCTCGGCCAGGGGCCGCCCGACCAGCCCGCCGTCCTCCCGGCCCAGGAGCGCGGTCGCGCGCGGGTTCGCCTCCTGGACGACGCCGTCCGCGTCCAGGACCAGGATCGCGGCGACCGACGAGTCGAATAGCCCGCGGTAGCGCTCCTCCTGGGACCTGAGCCGGCGCGAGAGGTGGGCGACCAGGGCCCCGACCGCGACCAGGGTGACGGCCCGGGCGAGGACCGAGAGCCACTCGCCCGGGGTGACGGCGAGGGCCATGGTCGCGTAGGCCACCGCGACACCGGCCGCGATGAGCGTGCCGCGGCGGGGGAACCAGTACCCGGCGAGGGCGATCGGGATGTAGAGGAGGTGCGGGACGACGACGGTGATCCCGGAGAGGAGCCCGGCCAGGTTCGCCAGCAGGGCCCCGGCAGCGACGGCCGCCGCGATGAGCGTGCGCCGCGGGAGGGACGTGCCCGGGAGGTCCACACGGATATATCGTCGGCCCGCGGAAAAAAATGACTGCCGCGCGGACCGGCGGGTTTATGACCCGTCCCCCCCTCGATCCAGGCATGGAGATCGCGATCCGCGAGCTGGGCACCGACGAGTTCCACATCGTCGACCGGCTCTGGGAACAGTACCGCGGGCAGGAGACCGACCGGTCCATTGACCGGGTGTTCGGGGGGTTCGCCGACGGCGACCTGGTCGCGACGACCCGGGTCCGCCAGCACCCCGACGGGCTCGAGGTCGACGGCGTCTTCACCGCGGAGACACACCGGGGGGCCGGACTCGCGCGGCGACTGGTCCAGAGGGTGGTCGACGAACTCGGGGACCGGACCCTCTGGCTCCACGCGACGATCCCGCTAATCGGGTTCTACCGCTCGTTCGGGTGGGTCCCGGTCGACGAGCGGGCCCTGCCCGATACGATCCGGGACCGGCTCGCCTTCTGTTTCGGCCAGATGATGGGCTGCGGGGTCGCGCCGATGCGGCGCGACCCCCCGTCCCGAGCGGGCGCGGCGGGGGATCAGAGCACGCCCCGGTAGTAGGCGAGACGCCGGGCGACCGGGCGGAACGCCTCGACCAGGGCCTCGGCATCGCCGGGGTCGAGCGGGCCGCCGGAGGCCGCCCGGGCCAGCGCGGCGACGTGGTCGGAGGTGTCGCATCCGGCGATCGCGACCCGGACCGGGTGCGAGAGCGCGTACCGGACCAGCACCTCGGCCGTGATGCCCCCGTCGGGGGCGAGGTACGTGCCGCGGCCGAGCACCTTCATCCCGATCGGGACGACCCCGGCGGCCTCGGCGGCCTCCATCACCCGGTCCAGGAACCCGCCGAGCACCGCCTCGACCGGGTTGACGGGCAGGAGCACGGTGTCGACCGGCCAGCGTTCAACCGCCTCGGCCAGCACGGCCGGGTCGTGGTGGCCGGTGACCCCGATCTGCCCGACGAGCCCGGACTCCTTCGCCTCGATAAAGG
The DNA here is from genome assembly GCA_012728895.1 of Methanospirillum sp. GTDB lineage: Archaea > Halobacteriota > Methanomicrobia > Methanomicrobiales > Methanospirillaceae > UBA288. The sequence goes on from JAAYEG010000027.1 coordinate 22,799, forward strand.
CCCCGAGCGCCCCATTCGGCCCCTCGATCTCCCGGAGCTCCGGCCGCGTCCTGAGGTCGTGGACCTGCCACAGGTCCAGGTAATCGGTCCGCATCCGCCCCAGCGTCATCTTCAGGTCCGTGACCGCCCCGGGGTACGACCGGCTCGCGGACTTGCTGGCGAGGAAGACCCCGTCCCGCCTCCCGGGGCGTTCGCTCCAGACCCTGCCGTGGTAGACCTCGCTGTCGGCGTAGGCCCGGGCCGAGTCGAAGTAACGGATCCCGCGCTCGAGCGCGGCGGTGATCACCTCGATCGCGCCGGCATCGCGCCCGGTGGTCCTGAGCGCCCCCTCGCCCCCGAGCCCGACGCGGGGCCGGTCGGGGATGCCGCTGGTCCTCATACCCCGGTGAGTCCGTCGGCAGGCGAGAAAGGGTTGTCGGTGGGCTCTCTCTCCCCCGGGTCCGCCTGAAAACGCGGGATTCCCGCCGCCCCGGGGGCCTAACGGGCCCGCGGCGTGCCCGCCCCGGGCCCGGTAACCTCGAGCCGGAACGGGAGCGAGAGCCCCCGCCCGTCGGACCCGGCGGCGTGGACCGTGAACGAGTACGACCCCGGGGCGGCTCCCGCGTGGGCGATCAACATCCGGGACCCGAACTCCGGGTCGGGGATACCGGCGGCGGGGTCGAAGGTGACGTAGATCCCGGCAGGAACGCCCTCCGCCCGGAGCGTGATCGGCAGGTCGTGCTCGAAGAACGGGAGCCCCTCCCGGATGACCGTGATCCTCACCTCGACGTCGAGCCGCTCCCCTTGGCCGATCTCGCCCCCAGAGGGGGTGATCGCGAGCTCGAACTGCCGTTCGTGGCCACCGCTCATCACCCCGGCCGCGAGAAGGGCGAGGACGCCGACGATGATGACAGCGAAGAGGGCGGTGAAGAGGAAGAACGAGAGGCGGCGCCCCCGGTCGATCGGTACATCGGAGGGGCCTGCCGTCGGCGGAACCCCGGGGCGGGATGCAGCCATGTACACCAGTACAGTCCCCGCGCGGTTTATAAAAGGCGCGGTCCCTCACGCCGCCCGCCCCGGGCAGCTCCCCGTGGCCCTGCCCGATCCCGGGGCCGCCCGGCTTATCCCGGCCGGGGTCAACCTGGTACCATGGACCTGGTGATCCGGCCGGCCGTCCCGGCCGACGCGCGGGGGATCGCGGCGAACAACCGGGCGACCGCCCTCGAGACCGAGGGCTGGGAGATCGGCCAGGGGACGGCGCTGGCCGGGGTCCTGGCCGTCCTCGAGCAGCCAGGCCGGGGGTTCTACCTGGTCGCCGACGAGGACGGGGAGGTCGTCGGGCAGTGCATGGTCACCTTCGAGTGGTCCGACTGGCGGAACGGAGAGTTCTGGTGGGTCCAGTCGGTCTATACCCGGCCATCCCACCGCAGGAGGGGGATCTTCGCCCGGATCTACCGGGCCGTCGAGGCGATGGCCCGGGACTCCCCCGGGGTGGTCGGCCTCCGGCTCTACGTCGAGGTCGGGAACGAAGCCGCCCGGGCGGCCTACCGGCGGCTCGGGATGCGCCCGGCGCCATATCTCCTGCTCGAGCGGGACTACGCGAGGGAACAGGAGGGGCGAGCTTGAACCATGCCGCTACCCCGGTCCCTCCCGGCCGGGAGGGAGGGGCAGGCGGGAGCCTCCGGGCGCTCCAGACGGAGGGGCGGCGCGGAAGCCCGTCGAGGAGGATGGAGAGGGCGATGCCCGGTGCGTGGGGCGCCGGGTCATCAGGTCATGTTTGACACGATATTTATTGAAGCACGGGGTTCATTGAACCGGGTTACCACCCGTGCCGCCCCCGGGGGGAGGGAGCGGTCAGGAGGGTCGTCGCTTGACCAGCGTCAGGACGTTCCACCCCTCCGAGCGGCGGTGGGTTGCATCGTCAGTCAGCCGGCGGACCAGGTAGATCCCGAGCCCGCCGATCCGCCGCTCACCGAGGTCCGAATCGCGGTCCGGCTCCGGGAACGAGAGAGGGTCGAACGGCGGGGCGCGGTCCTCGATCCGGACCTCGGTGGCCCGCCGGGCCGCACGGATGGTGACCCTGACCTCGCCCGGGGCGCCGCCGTAACCGTGCAGGAGGGTATTGGCGACCGCCTCCTCGACCGCAAGCTGCAGGTCGAGGACCGCCTCCTCCGGGTACGAGCAGGCCCGCATCGCGTCGCCGAGCGCGGCGGTGACCCGCGGTATCTCTCCGAGCCCGCAGATCACGACGGTGCTCGTGCCGTCCATCTCACTCGCTCCTGACGACCACGAGGGTGATGTCGTCCGACTGCGGGGCACTGCCGGTGAATTCGTGGACGGACTCCAGGATCGTGTCCGCGATCCGGGCCGCCGGGCCGGCCCGGTTCGCGGCGATCGCCTCCCGGAGCCGGTCCTCGCCGTAGAGTCCCTCGGCGGCGTTCTCGGCCTCGGTGATCCCGTCGGTGTACAGGACCAGCACGTCGCCCTCTTCGAAGAGGGCCGTGCCCGCGGCGTAGGTTGCGTCGGGGACGGCCCCGAACGCGATCCCGGTGGCCGCGAGCTCCTCGAACGAGGCGTCGGCACCCCGGCAGACCAGAGGCGGATTGTGCCCGGCGTTCACGAAGGTGAGCGAGCGGTCCCGGGCGTCGAGAACGCCGTAGAAGAGCGTGACGAACATCCCGGACCTGGAGTCGGCGGCGATAATAGCGTTGGCGTCCCGGATCGCCTCGTCTGGGCGCTTCTGATGCCAGATAGCGTTGACCCGGATGACGATCCGCGAGAGGGCCAGGGAGATGTGCGGCCACGACATGAACGGCACCGGCGGGCTCTGGGCCGCCCAGCGGATCCCCGATGGCCACGTCTTCGTCGCGGCCAACACCTTCCGGATCCGCGAGCTCGACCCGGCGCGGGATGACCAGGTCTTCTCGGACAACCTCTTCGATGTGGCCGAGTGGAACGGCTGGTGGAGGCCCGCCGACGGCAGGCTCGACTGGCTCGAGACCGTCTCGACGGGCGAATACTCGCACCCGTACTACTCGCTCTCGCGGGTCTGGCGGCTCTACGACCGGATGGCGCCGTCGCTCGAGCTCCCGCCGTACGTCGAGGGCACCTACACGACGGCCTACCCGTTCTCCGCGAAGCCCGACGAGCCGCTGAACGCGACCATGGTCCTCTCGCTCTACCGCGACCACTACGAGGGGACCGTATTCGACCTCACGAATGGGACCGCGGCCGGCCCGTACGGCGACCCGTACCGCAACCCCGGCCCGTTCGACAACCACGCCCCCTTCGCTCCCGGCGAGGTCCGGCCCGGGGCCTGGCCCCGCCCGATCTCGCCGCTCTTCTGCTCGTACAGCTACGTCTGCCAGGGCCGGTCCTGGCTCCCGCCGGAGGTCGGCGGGGTCGCGTGGATCGGCTTCGCCGTGCCGGCCGAGACCGCGTACCTGCCCGTGTACGCGGGCGCGACGGCCATACCGGAGTCGTTCACCATCGGGAACCGCTCCGAGGTCTCGCGCGACTCGGCCTGGTGGGCGTTCAACACGGTGACGAACTGGGCCCGGCTCCGGTACTCGGACATGATGGTCGACGTCCGGGCCGAGCAGGCGGCGGTCGAGGGCGCGGCCCTGGCCGACCTCGCCCGCGCCGACGCCGGGGCTCTGGAGCTCCGCAACAGTTCGGAAGAGGAGGCCGCCCGCGAGTACCTGACGAACTGGACGGTCGCGAACGGCGAGGCGAACGTCGACCGCTGGTGGGGCTTCTCCGACCGGCTGATCGCGAAGTACGCGAACGGGATGGTCAGCGACTTCGCGAATGGCACCACGGCGAGCCCGGGGTACCCGGCCGATTGGTACGACGACGCCGGCTACCAGTACGGCCCCCGCATCTACGACGCCACCGGGCTCGCGGAGATCCCCGACCTCGCCTACGTGAACGAGACGGTCACGGTCGCCCCAGGCGACGAGCTCCGGACCATCTAGAAGACCCAGCGTCGGGACCCCGGCGGTTCGCCCGCACCGGCGCCGGCACTCCTCGCCCCGCTCCCCGGGCTCTTCGGATTATAAACCGGGGCCTTCGGCGACCGGATAGACGGCCTCCCGCAGCAGTCGGCACGGGCCCCGGCGCGGGCCGGGCGGCGCTGGCACGAGCCCCGGCCCGATCCCCCTCCCGTCCCGCGCGAAATGAGGTCACCGACCCCGGCGAGAGGACATCCCGAGGTATATGTCGATCAGGGCCAGCCCCAGTCCGATCCCGACCAGGATGTATCCCAGGGGGCTATCCTCGCGAAAAATGAGGCCCCCGATGATGGAGTAAAACGAAAGGATGGCCAGCACCGACAGTCCCATTCGCCGCTTCTCCCGGCCCGTCAATTTTTCCCGGTTCGCCCAGTACAGGTACAGAACGCCGACGGCCAGCACAAGGAGTATTACGAGGATATACGGAACCTGAAAGGGATCCATAATGGGGAATCCTATGGACGCACGCATGATAAATATTCTCTTCGATTCCCCCGGAAAACCGGGTCCCGCGCGGCGTGGATGCCGTTCGACGTGGTTCCCGGCGAGCGACTTTCGCTTTGCCGGCGCCGGCCGGCACGAACATAGCGGGACCAGGACGGCTCGCCGCGATGGCACCCGCGATCGCTCGCTCGCTCCGTACCCGGCACGGCGACAGAGCGCCGTTCCCGTGCCGGGACGGGACGGGCCTCCGCGACGTTGCTCGCGCCGTCACCGACGGTGACGGCGATGGCGCCTGCCGGGCATTCGCAGGTCGTCGTCCGGATGGAACCGCCCGTCGCCGGCGCAGGATGAACGGGCGGCCGCGACCACGCCAACGGAGGTCATGGCCGATCCAGCCTGCGACACCGGGGCCATTCGAGAGGACAACCGTCGCCGTGGGATCACGACCATGATCCCCACCAGTCGACGGAACAGGTGCATGGCGAGGCGAGGGCGACCGTATCGGTTCGACCCCGAGCAAGGTGCGCCAACCACAGCGGTTGAACGACGTCTCTCGTGGTTGAAGTCCTTTCGAAACCCGGTGCCCCGCCATCAACGACTCGAATGCTCATTGCTTGACATACCCTTAACGTGCTTGAGACCAATAGCAGCCACTATGTCACATACGCCGGGGAGCATCCAGAAATACATACTGGAGCAGGTGTCTGAGCAGGGGTATTGCCTGCTGAACGCGGTGAAAGCCCCTCAGCCCTCCGTGTCCCGGGCGGCCGGCCAGCTGATGGAACAGGGGCTGGTCGTGGTGTGTGAGTTCCTCATGGGCTTCCCCGATAAACGGTCCACCTCAGGCCGGGCCGACCATGAGACCAGGGCGGCCTTTCCTCCGGGCTTGACCTACGCGGAGCGTATGACGATCCGGAAAGAGAACGGGCTTATGCCCGATGGCGAGTCCAGAGTCCTGACCGGGTAGAAGCCCGTACATCAATTCCCCGCGTGAGTGGCGGCCCGGAGGAGACCGGCGGCCTTTCGCCTCCACCAGAGCTGGTGGTTGGACAGGTCCGGTGCCCTGGCCCCGTCAGCCCCGGCCTCCACCGCCCGCCGCGACTCCCGCCGGCCGCGTGTCTCTCAGCGGCCCCGCACCGGCCACCCGGCGCCGGGCGCCCCGGGACTGCACGCTCCGGTCACTCGGGATTGACGGATACCACGGACCGGGCACCGCGGGCCTGGCAGATGGGTCGGCAGACGGGCTCGCCGCGCCCCCGGGCGGCGCCGATCTCCGCCCGCCGCGTGGAAAGGCCCGCTACTCCCCCGGGCGGGTCCCGGCGACGGCCTCCACCCGGGCCTCCTTCATCGCGGCCCCCTTCTCAAGCGTGGCCCGGGTGGGGTCGCCGGCGCTCGCGGCCGCGCTGAAGCGCAGGGCCGTATCGCAAGGGTCTTCCCGGCATTCTTTAGGCACCACGGCCGCGGTTAGCCTGGCGTCGCACGAGGTCGGCCAGGACCGTTCGCGGTGACCCGTGCGTTCACCGCAAAGCGCCCCTGCACGGTTCAGGTCGCCGGCGTCTGTCCACGTCGTGTGCGAAGGTGCCGGCAGGCGGTGAACCGGCGGGACAGGGCCGGAACCTGGCCCTGTTGGCAAAATATATTTTCGTTAAGACAACCTCATTTGATCCTGCACCGGGGAGCCGATCGTGGCAGGACCCATCCAGGGCAGCATCACCTGCCCGGCGGGTGATGACAGTCCCCTGACCCGGGGCCGGGATGCGCAAGCCAGGCCGGGTGGGAACCGGAGGATCGTGCAGATGCCGTTGACCCGGCCCTCGACGACGGGCGGGAGACGTGCCCCGCCCCGCAGGGCCGGGGTCCCCTGTTCTCGCCCGGATGCCGGTCCGCCTCAGCGGGCAGCCCACCGGGCTTCTTCCGGGCGAAGGGGGGCCGGCAGGGGTGGCGGCATACGGGCCGGTTGCCGTCCAGGACGCTTCCGGTCGCCCGTCCGTGGCCGTGGTGCAGGCGTGCAGGGAGTAGTGGCGTGAATGACAGAATGACAAGGGACGCCGGGCCCGGTTGGGGAGACCGTGCCGGATACGACCACGCAGGCAGGACGGGGACAGACCGGGCCCCCCTCCCCCGCTGTCGCATCCCGCCGTCCGGCCAGCACGCCCCGGCCGCCGGCCTTGGTCCGCGTCCTGCAGGCCCGCCGCGCGTGCCGGGAGCGCAGTGGCCGTGACCCGGACGGTGCCCGTCGTCCTGGGCCTGGGCATCGCCGCCGTCATCACGGTCGTGCTCTGCACCCTCACCGGCCCCGCCGGGTTCGGCATCCCGTCCACCGGGCCAGGGGGGGCCGACATCGTCGGCGGCATCCGCCTGCCGCGGGTCCTCGCTGCGTTCTTCGTCGGGGGGTGCCTCGCCGTCGCCGGCGCGGCGATGCAGGCCCTCTTCCGGAACCCGATGGCCGATCCCTACATCCTGGGCACCTCGTCCGGCGGGGCGCTCGGGGCGGCCCTCGCCATCGTCTTCCTGGGAGGGCTGTACGTGCCGGTCTTTGCCTGGCTCGGCGCCTTCGTCGCCATGCTGATTGTCTGGTCGATCGCCGGGCAGAAGGGGGTGATATCGGTCGAGACGCTCCTGCTCACCGGCATCGCGGTCTCGTTCTTCTTCTCCGCCGTCGTCTCGTTCCTTGTCGCCATCGCCGGCCAGAGCGTCCATCAGATCATCTTCTGGATGATGGGCGGGTTCTGGAACGCCTCCCCCGGCGACGCACTCCTGGCCGCCGTCATCCTCGTCCTGGCGGGGTCGGCCCTCTTCGCAGTGGGCCGGGATCTCAATGCCCTCTCGCTCGGCGAGGAGACCGCTGCCCACCTCGGGATCGACACGGCCCGTGTCCGCTGGACGGTCCTCGGGAGCAGCACCCTGCTCGTCGCCGGCGCGGTCTCGATCGCCGGCTCGGTCGGGTTCGTCGGGCTCGTCACCCCCCACATCGTCCGGATGCTCCTCGGGCCCGACAACCGCGTCGTGATCCCGGCTTGCGTGCTCGCCGGCGGGATCCTCCTCGTCGTCTCGGACACCCTGGCCCGCGCCTTCTTCTCGGACATCTCGGTCGGCATCATCACGGCCTTCATCGGGGCGCCGTTTTTCGTCTGGCTCATCTACCAGCGGGGGCACGCCGCATGACCGTGCGCGACCGGATCCGGGCCGAGAACCTGCACGTGGGGTACGGAGAGCAGGAGATCCTCAAGGCCATCAGCTGCTCGTTCGTCCCGGGCACGTTCTCCGGGATCATCGGACCGAACGGCTCAGGCAAGACCACGCTTCTGCGGGCCTTCAGCCGGGTGGTCCCATCTGCGGGGGTCCTGACCCTGGAAGGAAGAGACGTCCGGGACTACACTCCGAGCGAACTGGGCCAGACGCTCGGGTTCGTCCCGCAGGACGAGGAGCGGCCGTTCTCGTACACCGTGATGCAGGTCGTGTTGATGTCCCGCTACGTCCGCGCGAGCCGCTTCGCCTCCCTGTCGCCGGGCGACTACGCCCGGTGCCGCGGAGCGCTCGAGGAGACCGGCACGGCCCACCTCGCCGACCGCTCGATCCGGACGCTCAGCGGCGGGGAGTGGCAGCGCGTGCTCATCGCCCGCGCCCTCGCGCAGGACACCCCGGTTATCCTGCTGGACGAACCGACCTCGCACCTCGACCTCGCGCACCAGGCCGAGGTCCTCTCGCTCCTCCGGCGGCTCGCCGGCGCCGGGAGGACCGTGATCGGCGTCTTCCACGATCTCAACCTCGCCGCGCTCTACTGCGACCGGCTGCTCATGGTGTCCGGCGGGCGGATCGTGACCCACGGTACCCCGGGTCAGGTTCTGACCGCGCAGCGGATCCGGCAGGTCTACGGGGCCGAGGTGGTGACCTCGTGCCACCCGGCCACCGGCCGGGTCTTCCTGCTGCCCGTCCACGCGGCGGCCCGGCCGCCGGGCGCGGCGAGACTGAACGTGACCGTGATCTCCGGCGGCGGGAGTGGGGCCTCCCTCTTACACTTCCTGGTGGGGAAGTCGTTCGCTCTCTCGGCCGGTGTGCTCGCGACGACCGACACTGACTACCAGGCCGCGACGGCCCTGGAGATCCCCTGCATCCCGATCCCGCCGTTCTCGCACATCCCGGCCGCCGCCCTGGAGGAATTGGAAGGCGTGCTCGCGGGGGCGGACCGGGTCGTCCTCTCGGCCCACCCGGTCGGGCCCGGGAACCTGCCGGTGCTCCTGGCGCTCGCCGAGATCGACCCGTCCCGGGTCGTCGTTCACCTGCCGGGAGGGAGAGACTTCGGATCGTACGATTTCGTGAGGGGGACCGCGGAGGCGGCCTACCGGGGCCTTGTCGACGCCGGCGCCCGGTGCACCGCCACCTACGCGGGCGTCCTGGCCTTCCTGGACGCGGACGCCGCCGGTTCCGGGGGACGCGAGCCGGGAGCGGGGGTCCCGATCATCCCCGGTCTACCGGCGGGCCTCCCCCCGAACGCAGATCGATGGTGATTGAACCATGACACCCGACACAATGAACCTGAACGGGACGCGGACCGCCCTGCTGGTCGCGCTCGCGACCCTCGTTCTCTGCCAGGCGCTGGCATCGGCGGCCACGTTCACCGACGACTCCGGCACGACGATAACGCTCGACGGTCCGCCGGAGCGGATCGTCTCGCTCTCCCCGTCCAGCACCGAGATCCTGGCCGCGCTCGGCCTGCTCGACCGGGTCGTCGGCGTGACCGACGTCTGCGATTACCCCCCCGAGGTCAGGAACCTGACCCGGATCGGGGGCTACTCGTCGGTCAGCATCGAGCGGGTCGCGGCCGTGAACCCCGACCTGGTGATCGCCTCCGACCTCACCCCGGCGGAGACGGTGGCCCGCCTCCGCGGGCTCGGCCTCACGGTCATGCTCGTGGCCCCGAAGAGCATCGACCACGTGCTGCGGGACATCCGCCGGGTCGGGGAGGTCACCGGGACCGGGGCGCGGGCCGACGACCTCGTCGCCGACCTCTCCCGGCGGATGGCCGGGGTGGCCGGCGGCGAGACGTCGGAACGCCCGCGGGTCGCCCACGTGGTCTGGCACACGCCCCTGTACGTGAGCGGCAACGCGACGATGCAGGACGATATCATCGCCCGCTCCGGCGGGGCCAACGCCTTCGCCGACCGCGATGGCTGGAGCACGGTCTCTCTCGAGGAGTTCCTCCGGGCCAACCCCGATATCATCATCGTGAGCAGCGGCGACGGGATGATCGCGTCGAACAGGGACGTGATCCTGGACGAGTTCACGACCAACCCGCAGTACGCCTCCCTCTCAGCAGTCAGGAACGGCCGGGTGTTCGCGGTCGACGCCGATATGCTGAGCCGGCCCGGGCCGCGCGTCGCCGACGCGACCGAGGAGGTGGGCCGGATCATCGCCGCCTTCGATGCTGAGCGGGCCGGGGGGAACGCTTCCGCGCCCGGGGCCGAAACCACCCGGTCCCCCGGCTTTTCACACGCGGTGGCCGGGCTCGCGCTCGCCCTCGGCTGCGGACTGGCGGCGAGGGCGGCGCGGGGCCGGTGACGCGGATGGGCTGCGACGAACTCCGGCTCCCGGAGAGAGGCCGGGCGTACCTCCCCTCTCTTGAGACGGTGCACCGAGCAGAAGACTCCCTCGTCGTACAGTTTTCCGGGCCGCGCGACGTGGTCTCCACGTCCTGGCTGAATGGCGGGTACCGGCGGGACCTTTCGGCCGTCTTCAACCACCAGATACCCCTGGACGCCTGCGACGACTGCCACGAGAACGGGGGCGTAAAGACCTACCTAGAGACCGTCGCCGCGTCCCTGGGACTCGACCCCCGCGCGGCCTGTGGACTGGTCACCCGCGCGGAGATGAAGAACGCCGTCGCCGTAACGGCCCGGTACCGGGACCTCCCGGTCACAGCGATCGTGACGGCGGGGATCGACAAGAACGGTGGACGGGCAGGCGACCCCGCGTCGTACTACGAGGAGAACGGCTCGTTCGAGCCTGTCGGGGGGACGGTCAACACGGTGCTCGTTATCGGCGCGGACCTCCCGGAGTACGCGCTCTGCCGCGCCGTCGTGACCGCGAGCGAGGCAAAGGCCGTTGCGCTCCAGCAGCTGATGGCCCGAAGCCTCTACTCCCCCGGAATCGCGACCGGGTCCGGGACAGACATGATCGCCGTCGTGGCCGATCCCCGCTCGTCGCTCCACCTCTCGGACGCGGGGAAGCACTCGAAACTGGGCGAGCTGATCGGCAAAACGGTCATCAACGCCACTACCGCGGCCCTGAAGAACGAGACGGGCCTCTCTCCTGTTTCCCAGCGCGACGTGCTGGTGCGGCTCTCGCGCTTCGGGATCGCGGAGGCGGACCTCTGCGGTGCCGTGCCGGGAGGCGGGGCCACGGACGATCCGTCCCCCTCCGACCTGAATGTGCTCGCGGGGCACCTGCAGAGATGGGCGCGGCGCCCGGAGAACGTCGCGAGGGCTGCTGCAGCGCTCCATCTTCTGGATGAGGGAGCCTGGGGGCTGCTCCCGGATGCCGTGGTCAGGACCACGATCGCCCGGATCCTGCATGACGACGGCCGGGCCCCAACCGGCCTCCCGGATACCGGCCGCGCAGTCCTGGTGGCCGGGCTGTCCCGGTTGGCCGTCCGCGACCTCCTGTCGGAGCGCGAGGAGGAAGGGACGGCTGACGGTGCTGTGCCCGCCGGCCCGGCGAGGGGCGGGCCAGGACTGCGATCCCCCGGGCGCCTCGGGGAGTTCCTCGATGCCCTCGATCCGGAGAGCGGGGACCGCGTCCCGGGAGGTGTCGAGGTTCCGGCCGCCGCCGGCCTCGCGGACGGGCAAGAGGATCTTCCGCCGGCCCGGCGCGATCTCGCGCCGCGGACTGTTGCCGGGATCGATCATCCCCGCAGGCAGGGTGCCGGGCGCGACTAGGGCCGACCTGCAGGGCGCCGGTTCCCGGTGGGCGGCGTCTCCCGGTGAGGATGCGGTCGAGGGGGCCGTTCGTCCCGTCCACGAGGAGCCGGGCGCGGGTCTCCCGGTCCCGGGCGGGAGAGAATCGCCGGGGGATGGTTGATGGGAGTCAGGGGATGCGGTTTCAAAGAAATCGGGGCTAATTAGAGAGGCCAGCCGCCCCTGTCCCCACCCAGGCCCCCCGGGAGCATCGCCGTGTTGCCCGATCCGATACATCCTTCTTGTTATGAATATATATTCAAAATCGAGGCACAAGTGATGCCAGGATTCAACAGGACAGGACCGGCCGGGTATGGACCCGGCACGGGAAGGGGCCTCGGCCCCTGTGGAGCGGGCATGGCCTTCGGGCGAGTAGGTCGCATGGGTATGGGCGGCCGCATGGGTATGGGTCTGCGGCGGGGTTTCGGCCGGGGCTACTGCTGGAAGATCGCCCCTTACTGGAACGCTCCCCCCGCCGCTCCGCTGAGCGCCGGGGAAGAGAAGCAGCTGCTCGAGGCGGAGCTCGGCAGGATCGAGGCAGAAAAGGCTGAAATCCAGCGCAGGCTGAACGATCTCGCGTAATACCGCGACGTGGGCGGTGCAGGAGGGCTGATCTCCAGATTGCCCCTCACACCGCTCGTGCCCGCTGGAGCGGGAGCGTTGCCTCCCGGGCGGTCGTCCAGACTCTCGGCGGGCACGATGCGCCGAGGCTCTGGGGCCTGGTAGGACCCGATCAGAGCGAGTGTGGCGGTATGATGGAGATCTCGTAACCGGCGTTCCACCGCCTGGTGACCCCGGCGGGACTGAAGGTCGCCGACGAACCGAGGCACGGAGATTCCACCAGGATCGAGGGGGCCATCGCCGCCCCTGAAACCCGTTCCGGATGCCACATCGCCGGCGTCCGCACCCGCGAAAGGGATCGGGATGCATGGTCCCGCCTGTCGAAACGACGCGCAGGCCTGACGTCCATCGACCGGAAAGACGGGGGACGGCGTTTTTTCACGGGGGCGGTACTCCACCCCAAGTGACCGGCGGGCGCGGTTCCAGGGCGCGCGGCACCACGACGGATGAATCGCGGCACTGGGTATCGGTTCATCGCGGGCGAGGATGGAACGGGTTCGTCGTCAATGAGGTCCGTCACGATCAGGTCGCCGGGCGCCTCGCAGTGCCGTCGCTGCCGCGGACGGCCAACGATGAAAACGGGAGGGCCGGGGCGAAGGCTCAGCGGAGACCGTTCAAAAAAGCGGGGCTCGCCCTCAGCAGGAATCACCGTTCCCGCGATGGCAGGAGTGTTTGAAAAATCTGGGGACGGGGATGAGAAACCGGACCGTGGCGACGGGTCCCATGGCCACCCCCCTCCGTTCGACCCGAAATCGATACCAGGACATTTCGAGGCGTCAAGAGCACCAGAGACAATGATCATGGAGGTCTGTCCACGCTGCGGCCGGCAGGTTCTCGAAGGACTGGACAGGTGCCCGTTCTGCCGCGCCCCGATGGATGCGCCAGCACCGGCCCCCGAGGAGAGCTGCATGACCTGCGGCACGCCCACCCCGACCAACGCCCGTTTCTGCCCCGGATTCGGACGTCGTCTCCCCGTCGAAGACGCCGGTTCCCATCCGATATCGTATGCCGCAGGATGGGAGACCTGCTACTCCCCGGGGCCGCGGCGGGCGGCCGACCCTCATCCGGGCGACCGGTAGTCCCAGTCGCACCCGTCCAGCGCGGCGAGCACGCCGGCGACGGCCTCCACCAGGGCCTCCTTCATCGCGGCCCCCTTCTCAAGCGTGGCCCGGGTGGGGTCGCCGGACGCCCCGCAGTCCGTGAGCTCGGAGAAGAGCCATTTCACGTCCAGGACAGGAGGGAGCCGGGGCACGACGCCCCGGGCCCGGCCGGGGGTGCAGAGGTCGGGGAAGAGGGCGAGGGCCATCGAGAGCTCGCCCTCGCCCCCGTGGCCCAGGCCGTTATCGACCTCGAAGAACCCCGGCGGGAGGAGCTCCCCGAGGGTGTTCCACCAGGCGTCAAGCGTGACGATCCGCATCTCCGGGTGCGCCACCTTCGCCGAGCGGGCCGCGATCTCGATCGACGGGATGTTGCCGTCGTGGCCGTTGAGGATCAGGACCTTCCGGACCCCCTCGCGGTGCAGGGACTCGAGGATGTCGGCGACGATAGCGGTCTCGGTCTCCGGCCGGAGCGAGACCGTGAACGGAAAGTCGCGGTACGCCTCGCTCATCCCGTACGGGACGGGCGGGAGGACGGCAATCCGGGGGACGCGCCGGGCGATCTCGAGGGCGAGCAGGTGCGCGGTGAGCGCGTCCGTCCCGAAGGGCAGGTGCGGGCCGTGGCTCTCGAGCGAGCCAAGCGGCAGTATCACTTTCTCGAAGGGCTCGTCCTGGTAGTCCCCGGCCGTCCAGTGCTGGATCTCGAGGCGGTCCTTATCCATGGCTGCATTCCCCCGGATCGCGGGATATCGTACAGGCTCCTCGCTGATCAATAATAAACCCTCATGGCCGGGTGTCGCGAGGGGGGCGCCCCGCTGGCGTGCCAGGATACCGCCGGCAGTCCAATATGGGTCCGGTGGCACCTCTTGGCCCGCCAAAACGACAACGATGAACTCCGCTGCCGGGTGCACGCGGTGGTCTCCATCGAACGCTTCGGTTTCTTTCCGTCCCTGATCGGCTGCACCTTCCTCTCCGAGCCACCCCACCACCTCCGCTGCAGTCCGACGCCGCTCGAGCTCGCCTTGCAGGATGCGCCTCCCGCGCCCCGGGGTCGAGTTGCACCAAACAGAACGACCCCCTGGTCGACGCGGGTCGATGCCAGGAAGAGACCGCGGTCAGGTCCATCGGGATTTGGCTCATGTCGCCGATGCGGGGGACGAAGAGAACGTTCCCGAGTTCACGCCCGGCGAGACGGTCAGGCACCTCCGGGCGCGAAACCAGGAGAATGCGATCCGTCAGACGCTCCATGAGGTCGCGCAGTCGGCGGCCGTGCTGCTCTGGTCTCCTCAGGCGGAACGGGGATCCGGGGCAATGTTCGGGACGGCGGAGGGGGGGGCTCTGGCACTGAAGGGGACCGACGGCGCCGCCGGTCTGCCCTCGAGGCGGCCAACCGGTGCGGGTGACGCCCTGGGAGGTGGAACGGGGCGCGGGCGGGACGGGGTGGATCGGATCGTGGCCATAACGGGGCCCGGGGGATCACTCCTTATCGAGCGGCTCGATCAGGCCCGGGTCGTCCGATACCGGGCTGTTGACCTGTGTCGAGACCGGGTACGCTTCCATTCCGCGGGCAGGGTAAGGCCCGAGGAGGTCGCGGAGATCCTCCTGCCCGGGGGGCACACCCCCGATCCAGCGCTCTTCGTCTTCCCGCCGGAGGATCACCGGCATGCGGTCGTGGATCGGGGCCACGACCTCGTTCGCGGCCGTGGTGACGATCGTGTACGTGGCGAGGGGCAGGCCGTCGGCGTCGCGCCAGATGTCGTAGAGGCCGGCGAAGGCGAAGAGGTCATCGTCCTTGAGCCGCAGGTAATACGGCGTCTTTCGGTTCCCCTCCTTCTTCCACTCGTAGAACCCGCTCGCCGGCACCAGGCAGCGGTTGTGTCTGATCAGCCCGCGGAACATGGGCCGCTCGGCGAGTGTCTCGGCCCGGGCGTTGATCGGCCTGCGGGACGGGGCCGGGTCCCTGGCCCAGTGTGGGACGAGCCCCCACTTCATCATGACGATCTCGGTCTCTTCGCGCTGGACGATGACGGGCATCGTCTGGGACGGTGCGACGTTGAAACGCGAGCGGCAGCCGATGACCGGGATCTGGACCCGGAACCGGTTGCCGAAATCGTCGGTGCAGATGAGCGAATATCGGCCGCACATGGTACCCCTCCGTGCAGGTTCGAGGTGAATCAAGGTTGCGGTATCCCTGCGGAGGGAGCCAGGGTCGACCGTCTGGCCGTTGAAACGCCCCGGGGAATGGCGGTGCTCTCACCTGGATCCCGGCCGACCCGCCGGCCGGTCGGACCATAGGGCACCCGGGCGCGGTGGTCCGGTTTCAGAATTTCTCGAACGTGCTATCGGCGGAGAACCGGATGGTTCGTTCTGCTATCACCATCAACAGATGGCGATGGGATCCCACCCGTACTTCATCGAGCGGCGGTTGGAGTGCGCCGATCCGAGGGTCCGCGGGATCGTCCGGGACGTCCAGCACCGGTTCCGACCCGGGAACGGCTGCCACCGCGTCCCCCACATGACCATCATCGGACCGTTCGACCTCGAGGTCGGCCGTCGCCTTGGGGACGTGAAGCCGCGGTCCAGGGAAGCGTCGCGCATTCCCGTGGACTCCCGTTCGTCATCGGTGGATGGGACGAGAGGGCGAGGCCACACGACCGGGTCATCGGCTTCCGGGTCAACCCTTCGCCCGAGCTGAAAGTTTTCCGGCGCAACCTGTCACACCGGCTCTGTCCGATCGCCGTCATCAAGGACCCATGTGGGACTTCGACGGCCGGGACGGCGGGTTCCACATTGCGCTCGCCATGCACCCCGAGAATGAAAGGTGCCGCTCTGTCCGGGAGTGCGTCGATGGATCTCGGGCCGATCCCGCCCGGGTCTCAACCTCGTTCCTCTCGCGGTTGCTCTCCGCGCTCTTCGGCGGATCCAGAAACCGCAGGGGCGGCGTCGAACCGCCCTACCTTCCTGCATCGGCCCTGAGGATCCCCATCCTGGCGCGGCAGAGGAGCCTCGCCGAGTAAGGTCTTGTCCAGCGGTGGTGGCTCGGCCGGCGGTCGATCACTTCCCCCGCCAGGGGCGCTGACCTCCTCCCCGCGCGACGATATCGATCGCGTGTTCGAAGACGGTACCCGCCGGCATCCGCTCGTCGGCCTCGAGCTGACGGGCAAGGGCGAGGACGGCGGTCTCCTCGGCTATCCGCTCCTCGAGACCCGCGATCACATCCCTGAGGACCTCGGCGCGTGTGGTGCCATGCGCAGCCGCGATCTCGTCGATCTCCCCGGCGAATGAATCGAGGGTGCGGGCCGCGGGTTGGCCGGCCGGTGCCCTGGTCACCATGGCCGGTCTCTCCTCCGGCCAGGGCTGCAGGGAATGACGGCGAGGCGGCGCCACCCCGTGGCTGCGACTGCATGGTTCGCCGCCATGGGTTCGATCGCCTCGTTTCGCTCGGCCGGGAAAACGTTCGCAGGTATCAATGCTGATCGGACCTCCTCTAGGGGTTGAACCAGAAGAGTGTTCAAGGCGACGTTTTTCGCGGTCGTGCGGGGCTCCGGGGATGATATTTCCTGGCATCGATCGGTCGGTACGAAAAAGCCAGGGAGTCGGATCCGGATGTAGAGCCTGACGGCGTCGGCGAAGTCGTTGTAGCTGTTGCCGTCGGGAAGACCCGCGTGTCCCTCACGGTACATGCCGGCGTCGATGCGGAGACCACCAGGGCCGCCTCGGCGAAGTGCCCGACCCTCGACGCGTTCACCTCGCCCGTGACGCTGTTGCCGGCCTGCACGCGCCTGAAACCGGCGATCGGCGCGACCGCCGTGGACGCCTCGGGGGACGACCCTATCCGGTCACGCCCGAGTGCCGCGACGCGGACGGCGAGATCCACAGCGTCCCGTTCCCCAGCTCGGCGGTCACGGGCTCCGGGCACCAGGACGACGCCGTCATGGAGGCCATCGGGGCCCAGGCGGGTTCCGCGCCGGCGCTCGGCCGGGGGCCGGGAGGACTGGAGCGACCCGCCGGTTAATCAGCAGGGTCAGCGGACCGGACGCCCGCTCTGCGCTGTGCGGGGATGAAAATCCTTGTCGCCAGCCCCGGACCGGGGGAGCATCAGGATGTTCGCATATTGGTTTTACTATTTCCGACTGTGCGTCTGCAGAGCGGGGCGATCGACCCTGAAGAGCGTCCGAGCGACTCCTGCACTCGATAAGCCGGGATAGCAGGAGAAAACCAGTAGCACGGACGATTGAAGAACGCGACGGGGAGGAATCAGCCACGGTACCGGGGATGGCGCGGGAGACCCCGGATTTATTTCGGAATTCGGCAATGCCTTTATCTTCACAGCGACAACAGTCTCGTTTTGGTGTGGATTTGAACCGACCTCACTCCATCCTGATCCTTGCCCTTCTCCTCGCAATCCCCGCGATCGCTTCCGGTTCCCCTGTCCTGTCGAATACATCGCCCGGAACCGCGACCTACGACCAGGCCCTCTCGCACTACGACGCCGGCGGCCAGGCCTGGAGCCGGGCCTGGGGCGCAAGCGGGGTCGACCAGATCCGGCAGCACCTCGACCAGTCGAAGGCGTCCTACACGGCCTGCTTCAACACTTCGGGCGCGGTGAACGACCCGTCGAACGCGGCGAACCTCGCCCTGATGAGGTCGATCTCGACCGCGTACATCGACCTGGCCGACGCCGCGCTCGCGATGTACGACGGCGGGGACGACTACGCCGCCGGCAGGACGCGGATGGCCGCCGGCGACTTCTCCCTGGCTGCTCCGTTGTTCGAGCGCGCCGGCACCCGGTTCGAGACCTCGAAGACGCTGTTTTCGAAGGGCACGACCACGCTCCAGGCGGTCACGTACGCCGGCACCACGTTCGGCGACGGCACGGCCTACACGGCGGCCATCGTTCCGATCCTGGATGCGAAGGGGGACTACATGGGAGAGTTCACGACGTGCGCCCGGGGATGGCAGCACACCGCGCTTGCGTACGGGGCCGGCGCCGGGGGCGACCGGGCGACGCTCTCCGCGGAGGCTGCACTGGCGATGTATGCCTTCGACGAACTGCGCACCTCTCCCGGCTTCGGCAGCGACGCCGCCATGAATTACGAGATCCTCGCGGCCCTCATCCCCTCCGGGCAGCCCGTCTCCATCACGGAACCGACCGCCGACCTGACAGTAGCATCGACCCCGTCGCCGCCGAGGGAGGAGAACGCGCAGGCCCCGACGAGGACCACGCTCACGTCGTCACACGCCCAGCAGGTTCCCGGTGCCTCCGTCACCGTGACGGCCCTGGTCGAGAGGTACGACGACGCCACGGGGACGTGGACTCCCGCCCCCGACACCGACGTGATGCTCATGCAATCGAGAATCGCCGAACAGCAGCCCTCGCTCACTGGCGGGTGGGTCACCCTCGGGACTTACAGGACCAGCGCCGCCGGCACGGTAACGAGACAGGCTCAGGTGAGCTCGGTCGGCTACAACGGCTTCAAGGCGTGGAAGACGACCACGGTGGACGACCCGCTCGCCGCCTCGATGAGTTCGGTCGCGTGGGTGGAGACCAGGCACGTGACGCACTGGTTCGACCGGCCCTACCAGCCG
Source organism: Methanospirillum sp. (assembly GCA_012728895.1). Taxonomy (GTDB): domain Archaea; phylum Halobacteriota; class Methanomicrobia; order Methanomicrobiales; family Methanospirillaceae; genus UBA288. The sequence goes on from JAAYEG010000027.1 coordinate 41,495, forward strand.
TACGACGAGGCCCGGCTGGTCTTTCTTATCGGCTGGGCCCAGGTTGTCTCCGGGAAGATCCTGGACGAGAACAACAACCCGGTCCCGAACCAGGGAGTGGACGTTTTCGTCTGGTCCACGAAGGAGGTCGTCAGCACGGTGTACACCGATAAGTACGGCGTCTTCAGTTGGGGCAGGGATCATTTCTTTATCGACGATCGGCCCCCGGAGATGGGGGTCCGGTACGCCGGGGACTTCAACTACCGGGGCCTGCCCGACCAGAAATGTTACGTGGAAACGATCTACCCCGACCCGCCGTCGTGAACGGCCCGACGGATGACCCCCGGTCCCGGGTGGGGCCGCGTTCGCGGTCGAGGACCAGGATGGCGGTCCAGGCTCCAGCCCCTCTTTCGTCCCGCGAGGAGGGGGCCGTCCCGCTCCCCGAGGTCCTCGCCTCTCGAGCGCCGTGAGGAACCACCCGTGTGCCTCGCCGGAGGCCGGCGCGGCGTGATCAAGGAAGCCCTGTTCGTTGCCGCCGATCCCGGGCACGCGACGTCGGTTACGCCGCGCGGCGACCGGGCACGGGCCCGGCGAAACCGGGACGGCGCCCGGGCAGGGAAGGGGAGGAGATCTCGGTTCGGGCACAGACTGCACGCCCCTGTCGGCAGCGAGTCCCGGCCGGACCGCCGCCTGGCCTCGACGACCTCACCGGCCCATGATGGCCGTATCGACCTCTCGAACCCGAAAGAAACAGTCTGCCGGGACTGAGGCGATTTCGGCGTGAAGCCGGCGGCATTGCTGGACAGGGCGATCCACCGGGGATCCTGAACCACCCGCTCTTCTCCGGGGAGAGACGGACTGGACCGGGCGATCGGCCGAAAACGCTCCCTCGTGAAGCGAACACGTGCGATTGCCGTGCCGGCCACGCCCGTGAAAGGGGTACACCTGGCGGACGTGTCCGCGTGCCCCCGCGACAACCTCCTCCAGCCCCGCATGAACAGCGAAGGAGCCCGGTCGAGCGGGATCTCTCGCGTTCAGGCAGGCTACACGAGGGGATTCGGGCGGGAAAGAGACGACACGAAAGCATGCCTGCGGGAATCCCTGAGCAGGGACGGATATCTGGTTTTCGAGAGCCATCCTCGTGATCGCGGTCGAAGAGCCGGGCGGCGGCGTCCGGCGCTGCCTGGACCGGGGGGGACATGAGGGTGCGTTCGTCACTCTTCAAACCGGCCGGGCCGCGGGACAGGGGCCTTCCACCGCCGCGGAAAAACGGACGGCCGGGTGGGCCCGATCACACCCACGTCCATCTGCCGGGCATATGGATAAATACGCCGCGGTTCACCCTCATCCAGATCGCCCATGGAGAGAAAGACCCTCGCCCTGCTCGGCCTCGGCCTGATCCTGATCGCCGCGGCCCTCGGTGCCGGCTGCACGAACCCCCCCTCTCTACCGCGAACCGGTCGACCTCGACGCCGACCGTGTCCACGGCACCCACGCTCGCGCCCGCCGACGCGCTCGAGACGGTATCGTCCGGTATCCAGGCCGCGCTCGACCTCCTCGACGCCCGGACGGCGACGGCCGCAGCGGCGCTCGGGCCGACGGCCATGACAGGCGAAGAGACCCGGCGATTCCTCCGCGAGCTCGCGCTGACCTCGCCGGCCGTTATCGACGCGACGGCCGTCTCGAAGGACGGCGTGATGCTGACCGTTGAACCGGCCGCGTACGCCATGGTCGAGGGCTCCGACATCAGCGACCAGGAGCAGGTGCAGCGGCTTCGCACGACGCAGGAACCCGTGATGAGCGCGATTTTCCCGACTGTCGAGGGCGTGAACGCGACCGACCTCGAGCACCCCGTCTTCGCGCTGTCCGGGGAGTTCAACGGCTCGGCAAGCCTCCTCTTCAGCCCGGCGACCCTGCTGGAGATCGCCGTGCAGGAGGCCCTCGCGAACCGGACGGTTGATGTCTTCGTGCTCGACACCAGCGGTTTCATCCTCTACGACACGGACGCGACAGGGATCGGGGGGAACGTCTTCTCGGACCCATTCTCCGTGAACAACGCCGGGCTCCTCGCGGTCATGAAGGAGATCCAGACCGCGCCGGAGGGAACCGGGAACTACACGTTCCTCCAGCCGGGCACGGGGACGACGGTTCGAAAAGAGGTCCGGTGGACCTCGGTCGGGCTCCACGGAACCGACTGGCGCGTCGTCACGGCGAACGCGGCGCCGGTCGCCTGAACCCCTCCTCCTTCGGTGAAGGGGGGTTCGAGGGTCGTCTTCGACACCGTCCCCGTCGCGGGCCACGCGTACCACCCGGTAAAAACACGCCGAACGGCACTCTTCCACGAAACGGAGGGGGTACCGGGTGGAGTATTTTTCCGCAGTCGTCCGGGGGACGCACGTTTAAGCCGGAAGGGGATTGACATAGTGTATACCGGGACGCCCGTCGCGTCCGCGATCCTGATGCCCCCCCACGCACCGGCGACCGAACTGCAGACACACAGTACCAGCCACCTGCCATGAAGACCCCGTTCCACCTCATGCTCATCCCGACGCTCCGCTGCCCGGCCCGCTGCGCCTACTGCTGGTCGAGCGAACACCAGGGCCCGATGATGGACCTCGAGACCGTCCGGGCGGCGACCGCGTGGATCACCGCGCTCAACGACAGCCCGGTCACCGTCACGTTTCACGGCGGCGAGCCCCTGCTGGCTGGCGCCGAGTTCTACGAGGGCGCCCTCCCGCTGATCGAGGAGGGTCTCGCCCCCCGCACGGTCGCCTTCGCGATGCAGTCGAACCTCTGGCTGCTCGACGACCGGCTCGCGACCGTGCTCGCGGCGCACGGTGTCCCGATCGGGACCAGCCTGGACGGTCCGCGGGCGCTGAACGACTCCCAGCGCGGTGAGGGCTACTTCGAGCGGACCCGGGCCGGGATGGAGGTCGCGGCGCGCCACGGGGTCCCGGTCAGCGTGATCTGCACCTTCACGGCGCAGTCGGCCCCCCGGCGGGACGAGATCGTCCGCTTCTTCATGGAGAACGGCTACGTCATGAAGCTCCACCCGGCCCTCCCCTCGCTCCGCGACGGCAGGCCCGACCCCTGGGCCCTCCCGCCCGAGGAGTACGGGGAGCTCCTGGTCTACCTCCTCGATCGCTACCTCGAGAGCCCGGGGCGGCTCCGGGTCATGAACATCGACGACCTGGTCAAGGCGGTCTTCGTCCGCCGGGGCACGGTCTGCACCTTCGCCGACTGCCTGGGCTCGACCTTCGCGGTCGGTCCCGACGGCGGGATCTACCCGTGCTACCGCTTCGTCGGCATGGACGGGTGGCGGATGGGGTCGGTGTACGACTGCCCGTCGCGGGCCGACCTCGAGGCGACCCCGGCCTGGCAGCGGCTCGCCGCTTTCGGCGAGTACGTCGACGAGCACTGCGGCGACTGCCGACACCTCCGCTACTGCCGCGGGGGCTGCCCGTACAACGCGATCGCCCCCACCGGGGGCGAGGTCGCCGGGGTCGACCCCCACTGCGCCGCGTACCGCCGGATCTACGACGAGATCACGGACCGGCTCAACGCCGAGATGTTCGGCGGGGGCGGGGCGGAAGCGCTCTTCTCGGGCCGCCCGAGAGGGGCTGCCCGGCCCGGGATCATGAGCCTCGTGCAGCGGATGGTCTCGCGGTAGGGGGGGAAGAGCCGTGCCGGGCTGCACCCCCACCCCCCGACGGCACACGGGACGGTCGCGATGACCGCCCCGGTCACGGTCTCGGGAGTGGTCGCGGCGCACCGCTGCCCGCTCCGCTACTGGCACGACCTCCAGCGCCCCCCGCGCGAGTCGGCGCGGTACGCGGTGGCGAAGCAGATCGCCGCCCACCTGGGGGGCGAGCTCGACGCCGACCTGATCTGGGCCGAGGTGACGACTGTCCTCCCCGGGATCGACCCGCGGTGCCGGGAACTCCTCGGGGACTGGGTCGCCGCCTGTCGCGCGAACCGGTGGCCGCGGGTCGAACTCGGCGACCGCCCGGTCCGGTCCGGGAAGCTCGGGCTCGTCGGGCAGGTCGACGGCGTCGCGCCGGACCTGGCCTCCTGCACCGTGATCCGGGCGAGCGAGGCCCCCGCCGCCGGGATCTACGCCGCCGACCGGGTCCGCGCGGCGGCGTACGCCCTCTGCCTGGCGGAGGAACGGGGCAGGCCCCCCGACCACGTCGCCCTGATCTACGTCCCATCGGGGCTCCTCCGCCGCTACGTCCCCCAGCCGCGGGACCGCCGGGCCGTGCTCCGGGCGCTCTCCGTGGCACGGCGGGTCCAGGAGGGGCGCCTGCCTCCGAGGCCCGCCGGGGCCCCCTGCACCCGCTGTCCGCATGGCGAGGTCTGCGCCGGGGGCGCACGGTCGGGGGCCTCGCTCCTCTAGGCCGACTCAAGGAGCGTCCTGGATCGGATGTACTCGCCGACCGGCTCGCGGCTCGTCCCGACCACGAGCCAGCGCTCGTCACCGTGCGCCTCGAGCACCCCCGCAGCCTCGATCACCTCGCCCGCGAGCGCCTGGCCCGCGTAGGTGTGGGTGAACGCAAGGACGCGGGAGACACGGGGGTGCTCGACCCGGTAGACGGCGGGGACGTCGTAGGCGAGCGAGGCGTCCGTGACCCGGGCCTCGATCACCGCCCGCCCGAGCGCGGGCCCCTTCGGCACCGGCAGGCCGTCTATCGCGGCGTAGTCGCGGGCGAAGAGGAGGTCGAAGTAGGTCCCGTCGATCTCTCCCCGGTTCCACTTCCTGGCCTCGTGAAGCCGGAACTCTTCGTAGGTGAGCGCGGGGCGCCGCTTCGCGTAGACCCGGCGCCAGAGGTCCTCGGAGAGGTCGTCCACGAGCCCCTCCCGGATCGCCGCCGGGAGGCGGGCCTGGGCCCGGAACCAGGCCCTCCCGTAGACGACCAGGTCGATGTCCGAGGCCGGCCCCTCGAGCCCGGCGAGGAGCGAGCCCGTGCACCCGGCCGTGCCGGGGGAGAGCGCGAGCGCGGCCGCGAGCCGGCGGACCCGGCCGTCCCGGGCGAGGAGCGCGGGGAAGGCGGCCTCGGGCTTGTGGACCGCGGCGATCTCGCCGAGCGGGACCCGGTGGAGCAGGTCCCGGTAGCGCGGCTTCTCGTCCTCGATCCGCCGGTAGGCCTCCTCGAAGTCGAGCTTCCGGTAGCGGGTCCCGGTCCCGCGCCGCACCCGGTCGCCCTCGGGGTCGGGGACGTACCTGAGCACGCACCCCGCCCGCTCGGCGTTGTCGTAGGCCGCGACCGCGAATAGCCAGCCGTCCCGGTCTTCGACGAAGTCGCGCAGGCGGAGCGGGGGGGCGGGAGCGGTCACGCCCCGCCGCCCCGGAGGAAGGCGATCGCGTCCTCCACCCCCGGCCCGGGCCGCGTGATCGTCCGGTTCACCAGGTCGACCACGGTCGAGGGGGTGCCGGGGAGCCGGCCCGAGTCGATCGTGAAGTCGCGGTAGCAGTGGACGTCAGCGACCGTCGCCGGGTCGGGGGCACCGTGGGTGTTGGCCGAGGTGGCCGTGATCGGCGCGTCGAACCGGGTCAGCAGTTCCACTGCGATCGGGTGGGTCGGGATCCGGACCCCGACGAGCCCGGTCCCGCAATGGAGCTGGGCCGGGAGGACCGGCCGGGCCCGGACGAGCACCGTGAACGGCCCGGGCAGGAACCGGTCGACGAACTCCCCGGCGAGCGGGTCGAGGCGCGCGACCGTGGCGAGCATCTCGGGGTCGGCCACCGCGATCGAGACTGGCTGCGAGAGCGGGCGCCGTTTCGAGTCGTAGACCGAGCGGATCGCCTCGTCCGAGAGCGCGTCCGCGCCGAGGCCGTAGACGGTCTCGGTCGGGTAGACCACGAGCCCGTCGCGGGCGAGGACGCTCAGGGCCCGTTCTATCTGGTCCGTCAGAACCGCCTCCCCCGGACCCGCCCGATTGTGAACCGGGCGTGCGACGAGACGTGCATCACGGCGAAGACCCCGGCCTGGATCGGGTCGGTCACGACCAGGTCGGCGTGGTCGGGAACGCTTCCGGCCATGTTCAGCGCGATCACGGGGATCCCGGCGTCCCGGACCCGGTCGACCGCCGCCGAGACCTCGCCTCCCATCAGCGCGCCCGCGAGCACCAGGATCGAGGCCCGCGGCAGGCGGGCGACCGCGTCGACCGCGGTCGCCAGGCTCTCCTCGCCGACGAGCGGGATGGTGTCGACCGAGATCCGCTCGCCCCGGATGTTGTGCCGGTCGGCCTCGTTCACGGCCCCCAACGCGACCTGGGCGACCTGCGCCCCCCCGCCGATGATGATGACGCGCGAGCCGTAGATGAGCGAGAACGGGTCGCAGGCCGTCGCCGAGCAGACGAACGGGACCCGCCCGAGGTCGGCGATCAGCCCGCCGGGGTCCGCGGCGTCCTCGTACTCGAAGTAGAGCTCTCCCATCCCCGAGAGCGGGCCGTCCTCGAAGGATTCCTGGTGGCTCATCAGGATGTTCGCACCGTGGTCGGCCACGACCGCCGCGATATCGCGGAGCACCCCCTTCCGGTTCTCCGCGATCAGCCGGATGGCGTGGAGGGGCGCATCTCCGTCGGTCATTTCAGGATCTGGTAAACGTGGATAGGCATTCAGGCTTGTGGTGAAAAGAGGGACGAGTTCAGGCCGGCGCCGGCGCGCTGTCGTAGATCAGGGCGACGTAGCGCGCCACGGTAGACCAGGAGGGTGTAGCCGAGGATGACGGGGAAGATGATCGACCCCACGATCAGGATCAGCCAGCGCATCCACCTGTCGACGAGGGCTTCCCTCGTGTACTCGAGGGCATCACCCAGAAGTGTTCCGATGTCCATGTGAGACAAGCCTCACCAGCTACGCGACTGCAAAGTATTTATATGATGATGCGGGGCGCGGAGAGAGGGGGATCAGGCCGCGCCGGCGCGCTGTCGCGGGGCAGCGCGACGTACCGGGCCGAGAAGATCGCGAAGGCGGGCGCCATCACCGGGAGCAGGATCCAGCCGAGGATCGGGATGATCCCGAGAACCACCGCGACCACAGTGAGGACGACGGTCAGCACCACGAGCGCGATCACGAAGGCCCCCCAGCCGATCCGGCCAATCTGCTCGCGGATCGCTGAGAGGTGGAAGGCCTCCCCCATCGAGCCCGTCCCCGCGAGCCGAACGGCGCCGACCAGCTCGAAGAGCGAGACCAGGACGGCGAGCACCAGGACGAGCAGCGAGCCGGGCGCCACGGTGACGATGCTGCCCGCCGATGCCGGGTCCTGGCCCGACCCTAGCAGGATCGAGGCGCCGAAGACCGTGACGGAGACGATGATGATCGGGATCGAGTAGACCAGGTTGACGATGAAGAGCCGGATCCCGTCGATGAAGAGCCGGCCGTAGTTTTGAGTTCGGGCGCAACCCGGGTACCGCGGAGGATCTCCACCACGTACCCCCAGACGATGAAGTTCACGATCGGCACGATGCTCAAGATGATGAGCAGAATCCACCTGCCCCACCGGTCCATCAACCCCACTCTCGTGTACTCGAAGGAGTCCCCGAGCATCGCGCCGTAGTCCATTGCGGGAGTCACCTATCACATCTTGACTGCAGGGGATTTATCTGATGGCGGTGGCCGCGGGGCGACGGGGATCGCGGCCCCCCGGGAGCCGCGCCCCGGCTTTATCCTCCCGGGAACCCAACCCCTGGGTATGAACGGGGACGGCGACCTCGAGGCGCGGGCAGACGGGCTCCGGGGCAGGCTGGCCGATCGCGGCGTATCGAGCTCGGAGCCCCGTCCCATCCAGCACGGCCTCCAGTTCCGGGCCGGGGACGCCGGAGTGGTCCGGCTCTACGCCCGCAGGGACGGCTCGGTCACGGTCGATGCATCCCAGGTCCGCGACCCCGCCCTCCGCCTCTGGATCCAGGGGTGCGCGGCCGACGCCGCGGGCGAGTCGGCCGAACCCGTGCTCCGGCTCTGGCCGCAGATCGGGGCCGACGAGTCGGGGAAGGGCGACTACTTCGGCCCCCTCGTGGTCGCCGCGGTCCGGCTCGAGGAGTTCGAGGCCGCCGGGCTCGCCGCCCGGGGGGTCCGCGACTCGAAGACGGTCCCCGACGACGAGGCGGCCCGGCTGGGGTCGATGATAGAGGAGGAGTGCCCGACAGCCGTCGAGGTGCTGGACCCGGCGTTATACAACGAGCGGTATGCGGCGCTCGCGTCCAGGGGGAGGAACCTGAACGACCTGCTCGCCGAACTGCACGGGGCGGCGATCGGCCGCCTGGCGGGGGACGGCCCGGTGGGGGTCGTGATCGTGGACCAGTTCTCGGCCGCGGCCCGGATCGACGTGCTCCTCACCGCCGGGTGCCCCGGGGTCCCGGTCGTGACCGAGTGCGGGGCGGAGGGGAGGGTCGCGGTGGCCGCCGCGTCGTGCGTCGCCCGCGCCCGGTTTCTCGCGGGGCTCGCCGGGCTCTCGGACGCCGTCGGCGTCCGGCTCCCGAAGGGGGGGTCGTCACCGGCCATCGTCCGCGCCGCCCGGGCGGTCATCGAACGTCACGGGGAGGAGTCGCTCGGGCGCGTGGCCAAGGTCCACTTCCGGACCACCGGCCTGGTGAGGAAGGGCTGATATACCGGTTCCGCAGAAGAGTGATCTCGGGGGAGTGGTGATGGACCGGTTCGAAGAGTTCGTATCCGGCAGCCGGGTGCACGGGCCCGGGGGCTTCGCGGACGAGATCGAGAGGCTCGCGCCGGAGTGCGGGTGCCCCGAGTGCCCGACCTACAACGACTGCAGCGAGGGTGCCGGCGAGCGGCTCTACTGCCTGATTGGCCGTTCGTTCGGCTGCATGACAGAGAACCTGGGGTGCGCCTGCTCCCGGTGCCGACTCCACCGCGAGCTCGGGCTCCGGCACGACGAGTACTGCCTCAGGGGGCCCGAGGCGGCCCAGCGGTTCGAGCGCACCCTGCCATGAGCGGGGACGACCCCCGGGTGCCCCGGCTCGACCGGCAGGAGCAGTGGCACGGGGCGCTCTCCAACCTCGCCGGGCTGGCAGTCTACCTCGTCGTGCTGGGCGTGATCAACCTGGTCGCCCGCTCGTACCCGGGCTCGACCTGGCACGGCCTCGTCTCGTTTCTGAACGCGACCGTCCTGGTCGTCGTCCTGCTCTCCCTGCTCACCCTGCTCGCCGACCTCGCCGCCACCCTCGCGTTCCCGGCGAACCTGGTCGTGCCTCCGCTCCGGGCATTCGGGTGCGCCGCTACCGTGTGGTACGTGGTCCAGGTCCTGCTCGAGGTCGACCGGCTCTTCGGCCTGGACGTCTTCCTCCCCCTGGCGCCGCTCGCCCCCCTGCTCTACGCCGGGCTCTTCGTCCTCGTGCTGGTCGGCGACTCGGTCCGGATCGTCACGGGGGAAAGGCGATCGGGCTGAGCCCGGTCGATGGGTCGCGCCGCCGGACCGCCGCCAGGGAGAGTTCGAGGATCACCACCTCGGCCACGGCGTAGACCTGCGCCTCGTCGCGCAGGCACCCGACCGCGGCGACACCCCTCCGCCCGGTCGCGGCGTGGAGGTGGAGCGCCGGCCGGCCGTCCTCCCGGACGAGGGTCCCGACCCCCAGCACCTCGCGCCCGTCGAGGAAGGCCGTCGCGATCGGGACCGGCGGCAGGTCGAGCGCCGCGGGGCCCTCCACGAGCCGGCCCCTCGCGAGGGCCCCGAGCAGGAGCACGAGCCCGGTCTCGATTCCCTCCTCCCCGGCAACCCCCGTCACGACGGCGAGGAGGTCCTCGCCGTGGTCGACCCGGACCAGGAAGACCCGGCCGATCGCGCCCTCCCGGTACTCCATCAGTCCCCCTCCTCCCCCGCGCCCGGGGGCGTGTAGAGCACCTTGTCGACCCGGTTGCCGTCCATGTCCAGCACCTCGAAGGTGTTCCCGTCCAGGTCGAACCGGTCCCCGGCCACGGGCGAGCGCTCGAGGTGCATCATCACGAAGCCGCCGAGGGTCTGGTAGTAGCCCCGCTCCTCGCCGGGAAACGTGGGCAGGTTGAACCGCTCGCGGAACTCGGCGACCGGCAGGAGCCCGTCGACGAGCCAGGAGCCGTCATCCCGCCTCACGGCGTCCGGCTCGTCCCCCGGGGTCCCGGGGAGGGTCCCGACGATCGACTCGAGCAGGTCGTGGAGGGTCAGCAGCCCCTCGACCGAGCCGTACTCGTCGGTCACCAGCGCGACGTGGGTGGCGGCCCCGCGGAACTGGGCCATCACCTTGAGGGCCGGGAGGGACTCGGGGAGGTAGAGCGGCTCGAAGATCGCGGACTCGACGTCCGGGAGGCTGCCCGGCCGCGCACTGGCCCAGAGCGACTGGACCGAGACCATGCCGACGACGTGGTCCAGGTCGTCGCGGTAGACCGGGAAGTAGGAGTGGCCGGACTCGCGCATCCGCGCGATGTTCTCCTCCATCTGGTCCGAGAGGTCGACCCCGACAATCTCGTGGCGCGGGGTCATGAGCGACGCGACCCGCCGGTCCGAGAGCCGGAAGACCCGGTCCACGAGCTCCTGCTCCTCCTCGTCGAAGACCCCCGCGCTCGTCCCCTCCTGAAGCAGGATCCGGACCTCCTCCTCGGTAACGGACGGCCCGGGCACCTCCCGGGCCCCCAGCAGCCGGAGCACCAGGTCGGTGGACGCCGAGAGCAGGGCGACGACGGGGGCCGAGACGAGGGAGAGGGTCTGCATCGGGCGGGCGACGCGTAGCGCGACCGCCTCGGGGTTCGCGAGCGCGAGCCGCTTCGGGACGATCTCGCCGATGACGAGCGTCAGGTAGGTGATCAGCAGCACGACGGCGGCGAGGGCGATGCTCTGGGCGTACGGGGCGAGCGCCGGGACGCGGGCGACGATATCGGCGAGGCCGGAGGCGAAGACGGTCCCCCCGTACGCCCCCGAGAGGACGCCGATCACGGTGATCCCGATCTGGACGGTGGAGAGGAACCGGTTCGGCTCGTCGGCCAGCTCGATCGCGGTCCCGGCGCGCGCGTCCCCGGCCTCGGCATGGACCTGGAGCCGGTGGCGCCGCGCCGAGACGATCGCGAGCTCGGACATCGAGAAGAGACCGTTGGCGATGATCAGGACGGCGATGACGACGGCCTCGAAGAGCCCGGCCGTCGCTACCGCCCCCCGGTCCGCATCCTCACAATGGGAGTCAGGTGGACGTGACCGGTATTAAGGTTTCCAGAATTCGGCGCCCGTCCAGGGGCGTTCCCCGGCCGCACCGGGCTGTCCGGGGCACACGGCGCGCCCTGCGCGCCCCGCGGGAGCGGGGAGGAGGGTGGGTCCCGGGTCGGGCCCCGGGGGTCCGCGGGGCAGGCCCTTCCGGATTCAAACCCTTTATCCCGTCCCCACGCTCACGCAGAGGTAATGACCGACGACTACGTCAGGGTGACCTGCCACGCCTGCGAGGGCGCGGGCTGCACCTACTGCGATCGCCGGGGCTGGGTCGAGGTCCGCCCGCCCGCGGTCATCTGCCGGCACTGCGAGGGTGACTGCTGTATCTACTGCGGCTACACGGGCTGGTCGGAGCTCCGGCCGAAGTACGACCAGGATGGCGGAGTCGACCGGTGCGGCCCGTCCGGGTGCTGCGACTAGCTCCCCCCTCCTCGAACGCCCCGGCGGGATCGTGTTGATACGGGTGACAGTCGAGATCAGATCCATGCCCGTCGTCACCATCGAGATGGCCGCCGGTCGCACGCTCGACCAGAAGCGGCGCGTCGTCGAGGAGTTCACGAACACCCTCGTCTCGGTCCTGGGAGTCGATCCCGCCGAGATCACCGTTCTCGTCCACGAGATCGGCCGGGACAGCATCGCGAAGGCCGGGGTGCTCCTCTCCGAGCGGTGAGGCCCGGCCCCACGCCGAAAGACCTGTCTGTTCCTGGGGCGATCTCGTTCCCATGACTCCATTCAGGGGACTCTCGCACGTCGCCCTCGTCACCGGCGACATGGACGCCACGATCCGGTTCTGGCGGGACCTGCTCGGCTGCCGGCTCGTCGGCCGGCTCGGGAGGCCCGGCCAGCGCGCCTACTTCTTCGACGCGGGTGCCGGCACGCTTGTCGGCTTCTTCGAGTGGCCGGGCGTCGAGCCCGTACCGGCGCGGGAAGCCCAGGAACGGGTCGGCGGCCCTTTCGCGTTCGACCACGTCGCGCTCGCGGTGGGATCGCTCGACGACCTCTTCGGCCTCAAGGACCGGTTCACGGCCGCCGGGGTGGCGTCGTCGGACATCACCGACCACGGGTTCATCCGGTCGGTCTACCTGCACGACCCGAACGGGATCACGGTCGAGTGCTGCTGCCCGGCGAGGGGTGCGGACATGGCGCGGGACCCCGTCGCGATCGAGAAGGAGCCGACCGCCGTCGCCTCGGCGGGACCCGACCCGGACCCGGCCGCGTTCCCGGCCCCGGCCGGGCGCCGGCAGTGGCCGGTCGTCCCCGGCACTGGGTACCGGGCCTTCGTCCGGGAGTGATCCCGGGAGCGGGAGCGGTTCTCACCCGTCGGGGAGCTCCCGGATCAGCGGCATGAACTGGACCACGCTCCCGTTCTCGTCGAGGAACGGCGAGACCGCGACCAGGCTCCGGACGGCGGAGCCGTCCTTCCGGAGGTACCGCTTCTCGAGCCGGATGATCGGGATGTCGCCACGCTGCAGCCGCCCCGCCTCGGAGACGGTGACCGGCTCGTCGTCCGGGTGGGTGATCGACGAGATCGTCTTCCCGACCAGGTCCTCCTCCGCGTAGCCGAGCATCCGGCAGAGGGATCGGTTGGCCATCCGGATCCTGAGGTCGAGGTCGACCAGCGCGATCCCGTCCGGGAGCTGGTCGAAGACCTGGCGGAGGAGCTCCCGGCTCTTCCGCAGCTCCAGCTCGGCCTCGCGCTGGGCCGTGACGTCGGTGACGATCGCCTCGAGCGCGACCAGGGCCCCGTCCTCGCCGAGGACCGGGATGTTCTGCTGGTCGAGCCACCGGCTGCGCCCCTCCCGGTCGAGGATCCGGAGGTCGTAGCGCGGCGGGACCCGTCCCTCCCGGAGGTCGGCCCGGATCCGCTCGACTCGCTCCTGCCAGTCGGGGGAGGCCAGGCGCCAGAACATCCCGGGGTCCGCGTAGAACTCGTCCGGGCGGTAGCCCGTGATCTCCTCCGACGCAGGACTGACGAAGGTGAAGGTTTCGTCCGGCAGGCTCATCCGGTATACCATATCCTTCGCGCGGTCCATGATCCGCCGGAACTGCTCCTCGCCCCGCCGGAGGCCCCGCTCCGCCTCCCTCCGCCCGATGGCCTGCCGGATCCCATGTGCCAGCGCGGCATACTGGGACATCGGGTCGCCGCCCTTCTGGAGATAGAAGTCCGCGCCGTTGTTGATGGCAGCGATCATCACCTCCTCGCGGCCCCGCCCGGTGAAAAGGACGAACGGGACGTCCCCGAACTCGCGCCGGACGGCCTGCAGGAAGGAGATCCCGTCCATGCCGGCCATCTGGTAGTCGGAGACGACGGCGTCGTACCTGCGTCTTGAGGGCGTCGATAGCTTCCGGTGCCGACAGGAAGCCCTCGATTTCGAACACCCCGTCCTTCCCGAGAAAGATCCGGCAGAGCTCGAGCTCCGAGGGTTCGTCGTCGACAAAGAGCACCCGGTGCATCGTCAGGCGGCCTCACCATGATCCGGCACTACAGGTTAATAAAACCGGGTGATCCCCCGCCCCCCCGTTCAATGGCCCGGGAAGAGGGGGGCAGGGGGACCGGATGCCCCGGGGGAGCGTGCACATTGAAGCCATCGCGGGGCGCACCGTGTTGGGTGGATGACGCACAGAGGGCGGGCGCGGGCCTGGCAACCGGGAGCGGGCGCAGGGGTGAGCGGGCGACGGCCCCGGCCTCTCCGGGGGGCGGGCTGACGGCCTTTCGCTTCGCCCACCTGGCCGACCTCCATGTCGGGGCCTGGCGGGAGCGGTCGCTCGCCTCCGCGAACCTGGCGGCCGCCAGGGCCGCGTTCGAGCGCTGCATCGAGGAGCGGGTCGACTTCATCGTGATTGCCGGCGACCTCTTCGACGCGACCCTGCCCGAGCTGGGCTTCGTCCGCGAGGCGGCCGAGCTCCTCCGGCGGGTCCGGGACGCCGGGATCCCGGTCTACATGACCTACGGCTCCCACGACTTCAGCCCGACCGCGACCTCGGTGATCGACGTGCTCGAGGCCGCCGGGCTCTTCGTGAGCCTGATGGCCCCCGAGATCGCGGGCGAGGCGGACGGGGGGCTCGTCCGCCCCCGGTTCTTCGTCGACGAGCGGACGGGCGCCCGGCTCGCCGGGCTCTCGGGGAGGCAGCGATCGCTCGAGCGGGGCTACTACGAGCGGCTCGACCACGCGCACCTCGCGGCCGAGCCGGGCTTCAAGATCTTCGTCTTCCACTCGGCCCTCGACGAGGTCCTGCCCGAGCACGAGCAGCACGCCGAGTCGATGCCCCGCGCGTACCTCCCCACGGGTTTCGACTATTACGCGGGCGGCCACATCCACTCCCGGATCGAGTCGCGCCTCCCCGGGGACGGCGGGCTCGTGGTCTACCCCGGCCCGCTCCTCGGCCACCAGTACGGGGACCTCGAGCGGGCGAGGGAGTCGTCCCGGGGCTTCTACATCGTGACAGTCGACCGGGTCGTGACCGGGCTCGAGTTCGTCGAGGTCCCCCTCCCCCCGGTCGTGCTCCACGAGATCCCGGGGGAGGGGCGCACGGCGGCCGAAGTGGTCGAAGATCTCCGGGAGGCCGTATCCTCCCGGTCCCATGAGGGAACGATCGCGCTGGTCAGGGCCCGGGGGAGACTCGCCGCCGGGAGGCCGAACGATGTGCCGTTCGCCGAGGCCCGCGCCGCTCTCGAGGCCCAGGGCGCGCTCTGCGTAAAGATCAGCCGGGGGGGGCTACGCGCCCTCGAGGAGGTGCGGTCCAGGGGCGACGGGACCGGTGGCAAGGGCGAGATCGAGGCCCGGGTCCTCGCCGCCCGGTGCGCGGGGTTCGAGCCCGCGCCAACGCTCGACCCCGAGGTCGCCGCGAGGGTATCGGCCGGTTTCGCCGGGGAGCAGGGGACCGCGACCGGGCACCGCGTCCTCGAGGCGGTCGCGGTCGAACCGGTCGAGGGAGAAGCGGCCCGGAACTTCGCTGACCGGGTCCGGTCGCGGGTCGCTGAGGCCCTCCCGGACCTCGAGGAGCAGGCATGAGGATTGTCAGGCTCGCGCTCTCGAATATCCGGTCCTACGGCACGGGCCCGACCGTGGTCGAGCTCGGGGACGGTATCACGCTCTTCTGGGGCGAGATCGGGTCAGGCAAGTCGACCCTCCTCTCCGCGCTCGAGTTCGGGCTCTTCGGGCTCGGCGACCTCCGGACCACCCACCTCCTCCGCCACCGGGCGGCGCGCGGGGAGGTGGCCGTGACCTTCGTCTCCGGGGCCGCGGAGTACACGGTCCACCGGGCGCTCGTCAGGAGCCCGAGGTCCGGCGACGTGCGGCAGGCGGAGGGGTACATCGAGACCGACGGGGTCCGGACCGACTATTCGACGACCGAGCTCCGGGCGCGCGTCCTGGACCTGCTCGGGTTCAACGAACGGCCGGACCCGAAGGCCTCCTCCCGGATCTACCGCTACGCGGTCTACACCCCCCAGGAGGAGATGAAGCAGGTCCTCTCCCTCGGGCGCGAGGAGCGGCTCGACATCCTCCGCCGGGCCTTCGGGCTCGAGCAGTACCGGCACGCCCGCCGGAACGTCGAGGAACACCTGGTCCGGTCGCTCGTCGCGCCCCGCCGCGAGGTGCTCGCCGGGGCCGCGGCTGGGCTGCCCGCGGCCGTTGAGGAGGAGGAACGGCTCCGCGGGGAGGCTGACCGCCTCGCCGGGGAGCTCGCCGGGGCCGGGGACGCGGTCTCCCTGATCGCGGCCGAGCAGACCCGGCTCGCCGAGGAGACCGCCGCCCTCTCCGGAGTGCGCACCCGGTACGAGCGGGCCCGCGGGGAGCTCGACGGGCTCGAACGGGTGATCGGGGAGGATGCGGCCCGGGAGCTCGCCCTCGGGCGGGACCTCGAACGGCTCGCAACCGAGTGGCCCGACGACCACGACGGCGACGCCCGGTTCGAACGGCTCAGGGACGGGCACGGGGAATGGGAGAGGCTCGTCGCCGAGCGGACCCGCCTCCGCCCGGCGGCTGACGGCTACCGGGCGCTCGACGAGGAGACGCAGGCGCTCCGGGGGGCGATCGAGCGGGAGCGGGAGCGGCTCGCCGGGCGGCGGGAGGCCCTGGTGGGGCAGCTGGCGGTCGGCGAACCAGCCCGGCACCTCGCCGCCCTCGACGAGGAGGAGGAGGTGCTCGCCGCCGGGGCGGCGCGGCTCGAGGCCGAGCTCGCGCCCGGGGCCGAGCTCTCCGAGGAGATCGGGCTCGTCCACCAGGTCCGGGGGCGGGCGCAGGCGAACCTCCGTGGAGCCCGAAACGAGCTGGAGGCGGTCCTGGGGGAGTGGGCGGCGCTCGAGTCCCTCGGGGCCGGCGCCCCCTGCCCGACCTGCCGGCAGACCCTCTCGCCCGACCACCTCGCCGCGATCCGGGCCGACGTCGACGCCCGGGCGGGCCGACTCCAGGAACGGATCGACGAGCAGCGCGACCTCTGCCGCCGGGCCGACGAGAGGCTCGCGGAGCTCGGGGAACGGCAGGATCACCTCGAACGGGTCCGGCGCGACCTGGAGGCGGCCCGGGGCCTCCTCGAGCGGGCGGCGGGACGCCGGCGCGAGCTCGGGGAGCGGGCCAGGGAGCGGGCAGCGCTCGCGGCCGAGTGCGCCGCGCTCGACCGGCGGCTCGAGGCCGAGGACTACGCGGCGGACGAGCGGGCGGCGCTCGATCGTGCCCTGGAACGCCGCGAAGGGCTCGCCGGAGACCGCGCCCGGTTCGAGAGGGTCGAGGCCGCGATCGAGGCCATCGAGGGGGCCGGGACCGTCGTCGCCTACCGCGAGGCCCTCGCCCGGCGCGAGGCGCGCGCCGAGGCCCGGCGCCGCCGGCAGGCGGTCGAGGAGGCGCTCGCCGCGGCCGCGGAGCGGCTCCGGGAGCGGCGGGAAGAGGCCGCGCGCCGACGGAAGGCGCTCGAGGAGCAGCGCGAGGCTGTCGGGCGGCTCGAGCGGCTGGAGGAACAGATCACCGCGCTCGCGGAACGCGCGTCGGAAGCGGAGCGGGAGCGGGTCCGGATCCAGGTCGAGGAGGCGAGGACCCGGGAGCGGCTCGCAGGGGCCGCGGCCGAGCACGCCCGGCTCCTTGCGCTCGAGCGGAGGCGGCAGTACCTCGGCGAGGTCCAGCGCTGGCTCACCCTCCACCTCGTCCCCGCGATCGCCGATATCGAGGCCGAGGTCTTCGAGCGGATCCGGGCCCGCTTCGAGGCGCTCTTCGCCGACTGGTTCGCCCGGTTCCTCGAGAGCGACGACCTGGAGGCCCGGGTCGACGAGACCTTCTCGCCGCAGCTCCGGTCGGGGGAGTACGACCTGGACCTGGACCTGGATGCCCTCTCGGGGGGCGAGAGGACCAGCCTGGCGCTCGCCTACCGCCTCGCGCTCAGCACGATGGTCCGCGAGGAGGCCGGGATCCACCGGGAGAGCCTGCTCGTGCTCGACGAGCCGACCGACGGGTTCTCGTCGGGGCAGCTCAACCGGCTCCGGGAGATCCTGAACGAGACGGGGTGCGACCAGACGATCATCGTCTCGCACGAGCAGGAGCTCGAGGGGGTCGCAGACCGGGTCTACGGGGTCGTGAAAGAGAGTGGGGAGTCCCGCGTCGTGGTCCTCTGACTGAGGCTCAGGGCCGCCGGGCGCGGACCAGGTAGAAGTACTCCCCGGACGGCTCGACCGACTCCACCTCGAACCCGGCCCCGCCGATCAGCTCCACCGCCTCGTCCTCCGAGAACCGGATCTCGACCGGCGGGCCGATGAGATCGCCGTCCCGGATCGTCTCCTCCTTCTTCCAGTCGAGGTCCGCGAGCAGCCCCCCGGGCTTCAGGGAAGTGAACGCGTGCCGGAGCGCGGTCTCCTGGTCGTGGAAGTCGTGCAGGCTGTTGGAGATCAGGACCAGGTCGGCGCAACCCTCGCAGACCGCGTAATCCTCCACGGCGTTCGCGCGGATCCTGATGTTCTCGAGCCCCTCGTCCTCGGCCCGCTCGTGGAGGCGGGTCAGGCGTTCGACCGAGGTGTCGACGGCGTACACCGTGCCCCGCGGCCCGACCCGCCTGGAGGCCGGCAGGGCGAAGAACCCGGATCCCGCGCCCATGTCGACCACGACGTGCCCGGGCTCGAGGCCCAGGAACCCAAGGATCTCCTCGGGACCCTGCCACTCCCGTCGGGTCGTCTCGTCGTGCATCTTCATACCTTCGTGTAGGGGCGGGATCGGATATCAAGGTGTGGCGCCCCGCGGACGGGAGGGTCCGCGGAAGGCGCAAGCCTGATATCCCTGCCCGGCGGACTCCTGGCATGGACATCATGGAAGTCACGGGGTTCGCCAACGCGAACCCGGTCGCGTTCATCGCGACGGTGGACGGCGACCAGCCCCGGGTCCGGGCCTTTGCCATGTGGTACGCGGACGAGACCGGGTTCTACTTCCACACCGGCTCGACCAAGGACGTCTGCCAGCAGCTGCGGGCGAACCCGAAGGTCGAGCTCTGCTTCTTCGACCCCGGCGACGGACAGGGCGCGGGCCGGCAGCTCCGGGTCGAGGGCACGGTCGAGTTCCTCGAGGATCCGGCGCTCGCCGGGAGGCTGTACGAGGAGCGCCCCTGGGTCCGGGCGATCACGGCCGAGGGCGACACCCGCCTCGCGATCTTCCGCGTGGCCCACGGCGCCGCCTGGTTCTGGACCATGGCTGTGAACCTGCACGAGCGCGAGCAGGAGCGGGTCCGGTTCTAGGGGGAGCCCGATGCGGCGGGGAAGCGGAGGCCCTCGCCGCCGGTCCCGGGATCATGCATAAGTGGCCCGGGGTGCACCCCGTCTCCATGAAGCTGGTGGTGGCGGTCATCCGGGACGCCCGGCTCCAGGCGGTCCGGGAGGCGCTCGACGGGGCCGGGTTCCCGTCGATGACCGTCTCTGAGGTCCAGGGCCGGGGCGAGCAGCGGGGAGTGCGGCAGCGGTACCGGGGGGCCGAGTACGTGATCGACCTGCTTCCGCGGACCCGGGTCGAGGTGGCGGTGCACGACACGGCCGTCGAGCGGGTCGTGGACCTGGTCTGCGAGGCCGCCCGGACGGGCGAGCCGGGTGACGGCAAGGTCTTCATCCTCCCTCTCGAGGACGCGATCCGGGTCCGGACGCGGGAACGGGGAGAGGGGGTGCTCTAGGGCCGCCCGAGCCGGACGAGCGGCGAGGCCCGGTCGAGAAACGCCCCGAGGAACGGCGCGAACTCCTCCGACCAGCAGCCCGGTCCCTCCAGGAGCTCGCGCCGTTTCAGCGCGCTTCGGACGTGCTTGCCGAGCGAGACCCCCAGCACCTCCTCCGACCCGAGTAGGGCCTCGGCCGTTCGGAAACGGCGCGGGACCTCGACCGCGTACCGGCCGTCCTCGATGAACGGCCCGGCGAACGGCCCGGCGGAGCGGGCCGCGTACTTCTCGCGGAACCGGGCGGCGTTCTCGGCGTTCCAGAGCGGCGGCCCCTGATGGCGCGCCACCGCCGGCAGGCGGTCGACCAGGAGTTCGAAGGTGAGCAGGCAGTGGTCCGGGCCCATGGCGCAGTCGGCCTGGTGGACAGCGAAACCGTGCCGCTCGAGAAGGTTCACGAGCCCCTCCAGGCTCTTCCTGAGCTGCGGGACGACGACGTCCTCTATCAGGTTCGGGGTCGGGAACCGGAGCGCGAAGAGCGTGGTCCCCCGTTCGACCAGCCGCTCCCCGAACGCGCCCTCCCCGACGGACGGCCAGGGCCGGCGCTCGAAGAAAACGATCGAGGGGGACTCGAGGTATCCCCTCGCCAGCTCGGCGAAGGCCATCATCTGCGAGAGCGAGACCGAGGCCGAGACGTTCCGGTTCGGGTCGACCGGGTCGACCACGACGAGCGGCTCGTCGAATGCTTTCGCCGCGTGGTTCTCGAGGTCGATCACGGTCCCGGGCCGCCACGAGGCCGCGGCCCCGAGGACGCCCTCGAAAGACCCGTAGCGGAGCACGAGCAGCTCGCAGAGGTAGCCGGCGAAGCCCTCGGTCATCTGGTCTGACCCGTAGACCCCGCCGGCCTTGGCGAACTGCTTGAGGAGGAGGATGTCGTCCACCAGGTCCCCGATCCGCCCGGATATGTAGCGCGTGTGGAACGGAGTCCGGTCGACCGCGCTCCGGATCCCGGTCGCCGAGGAAACGCGGTAGCACGGGACCAGGTCGACATCGATCCCGTCCACGGTGGCGTTGATGTACGGGTGCTCGGCGTACTTCTCGCGGTAGCCGTCGCCGAACTCGAGCGCGATCGCCCGGGCGAGCGAGAGCCCGTCCCGCTCCAGGGACTCCCGGTCCAGGTCGGGCGGGAAGAGGAGGAAGAGGTCCAGGTCCCGGTCGCCCCTGACCCAGGTCCCCCGCGCCGCCGAGCCGACGACCATGGCCCCGACCCCCCGTGCCTCGATGGCGGGTGCGAGCCGATCGATCACGGACCTGAGGTGGGCGAGCTCGTCCGGGCGGGGCCGGATCCGCTCAAGCACATCCTCGCGGATCCCGGCTGTCAGAGCAACACCTCGGAGAGGTCGTCGTAGATCGGGCCGCTGGGCGTGAGCGTGCTCTGTTTGAGCCGGAACCGGTCGACTGTGAAGGCCCCGAACCCATCCGGGGGGAGGTCCGCGAGCAGGTCGCCGAGGGACGGGTGGAAGGATCTCACCCGCGCGACGGTCGCGTGGCCGCGGAACGGCCTTCGCTCCGGGGTGAAGCCGAGCGGCTCGAGCGCGCGCGCGACGCCTGCGGCGAGCCCGGCGAGGGAGCCGTTCCCGGTGCAGGGGCACCAGAGCGTCCGCGGCTCGCGCCGGCCATCCCCGGCGATCGGGCCGACCCGGACCTCGAACGGGGGCTGCCGAACCCCCGCGAGCGCCCCTGCGACTGCCGGGAGGCGTTCGGGGGGCACCTCGCCGAGGAACGCGAGGGTCACGTGGATCAGGGCGGGGTCCACGAACGAGAGGCGGGCCCGCGACTCCCGAAGGGCCTCCGCGACCCCGCCGATCCGGGCCCGCAGGTCGTCGGGAAGGTCGACCGCGACGAACGTCCGCACCATGCGACTGAGTGTGGGCGCGGCGATAAGATTACAGGATCGGTCGCCCGCCCGGGCGTCATAGGATCGCCCCGAGGAGGCCGGTGACCTCGCCGCGGATCAGCGGGGAGAGCGCGAGGACCGCGGCGAGGTAGACCGCGGTCCCGAGCAGGACGGCGGAGACCAGCGGCGGGAGCGTGGCGAGCGGGACAGCGGCGCGGAACGCGAGCACGGCGGCGGACATGAGGCCAGAGGCCAGGACGATGGCTCCGACGGGGCGGCGCTCGAGCTGGACCCGGACGCTCCGGGCGAGGAGGAGGCGGGCGAGCAGGCTCGCGGTCGCCGCCCCCAGGAGCGCCCCGAGGGCCGCACCGGGGACGCCGGCCAGGGGGACGAGGAGGAGGTCGGCGACCACAAGGACCGCGGCCCCGGCCCCCATCGCTGCGAAGGCCCCGCGCGGACGGCCGACTGCCGAGAGGGCCATCCCCTCGAGGAGCGAGCCGATCGAGACGACCTGGACCACGAACAGAATGGCGAGGGCGGGGGAGGCAGGGGCGAACTCGGCTCCGTAGAGAAAGTAGAGGAGGCGGTCCGAGACGAGGAGCCCGCCGATGGCGACCGGAACCGCGAGAAAGAGGGCGAAGGTCCAGGCCCGGGCGAGCGCCCCCGTCACCTCGTCGAAAGCACCGGTTTTCGCCCAGCCCGCGACCCTCGGCCCGAGCGAGGCCCGGAGCGGCATCGTCGAGAGGAGGGAGAGGGAGGCGAGCTGGAGCGGGGTCCTGTAGAGCGCGACCTCGCGGGGCGAGAGAAGATAGCCGACGAGAAGCGCGTCGGCGTTCGCGTTCACCACCGCCACGAGCGATATCAGGAACGACCAGAGCGCGAACGGGGCGAGCGAGGCGTAGTGGCGGCGCCCGAACGGAGCGGGGTGGAAGGGGAGGGAGCGCAGGTTCACCAGCGCCGCCGCGAGCGTGCCCGCGACCAGCCCCCCGGCCAGGCCGGCCGCCCCGAGACCGAGCGCGACCGCGCCGACCTGGACCGCGACGCGGACGATGACCCCCGTGAACTCGGCGACCTGGCCGATCCCGGCGCGCCCGCCCGCCCAGACGCCGGTCGAGGCGATCCCGGCGACCGTCGAGGCCGCGAGCGCGAGCGCGAGCCAGGGGACCATGCCGGTCGCGCCGAGGTCGACCAGGAGCGGGCGGGCCGCGACGAGGGCGGCGCCGACCGCGAGCGCGAGCGCGCACCGGGCCGCCGCGTAGGCCGAGAGGTGGGAGGCCGGCTCTTCCCCCTCCGCGATCCGCTGGGCGGCGGCCCCGCCGAGCCCGGGGTCTGAGGCAAGGAGGAGGAACCCGAGGTGGGCCGTGAGGACGTAGTAGGCACCGAGCGCCCCCGCGCCGGCCGCGTGCGCGACGTAGACCGTCGAGACGAAACCGACCAGGGTCGAGCCGATCGTGGTCCCCAGGCCAACCAGGGACTGGCGGCGGACGGGCGAGACCGCCATCAGCCGGGCGAGGCGAGCGGGCACGCGGTACTATGCGCCGCCCGGGGGCGAAAAGTATGCCCGTCACCGATCGCTTGATACCCCCGGCGGGGTAACGGTCCCGCATGAACGACGGCGTGATCCGTGTCCAGGGACGGGGCGAGCTGGGAGCCGACCCCGACCTGGTGGTGCTCGAGTTCCAGGCCAGGGGCGACGCCCCGGCCTACGCGGAGGCGGTCGCCCGGGCCTCGCAGATCGTCGAACGGCTCCGGGGGGTCTTCGGGGCGGAGGGGGTCCCCCGGGAGGGGCTGAAGACGACCCGGTTCCAGGTCGATCCCGACCACGAGTGGACCGACGACCGGGCGCGGCAGGTCTTCCGGGGCTACGTCGCGACGCACGCCCTCCGGGTCGAGCTCCCGCGCACCGCCGACGCGGGGCGGGTGCTCGACGCCGTCGCCCGCGAGGCACCGGGAGCCGAAGTCCGGGTCTCGTTCGAGATCAGGGACCGCGACGGCTTCCGGCAGCGGCTCCTCGCGGAGGCCGTCGGGGCGGCGCTCCGGAACGCGGAGACGATCGCGCGGGCGGGCGGGGTCCGGCTCGGCGCGATCGTCTCGATTGAATACGGGCCGTCCGAGGTCCGTTTTGCCTCGCCGGTGACCTTCCACGCCGAGTCCCGGCTCGCCGCCGCCCCCACCTCCTTCGAGCCGTCCGAGGTCCGGGGCACCGAGGTGGTGACGGTCTCCTGGGCGATCGCCCGGGAATGAGGAGGGCATTTTCAATAGCGAAGGGGTTCAACGGATCACCCGAGCAACCGTGGTGATCGTGCGATGGACGGGGTGATCGTGTACCGGCTCGAGTTCTGCCCGAACTGCGAGCGACTGAAGGCGTATCTGAACGAGCGGGGGGCTCCGTACGTCGAGGAGGACCTCTCCACGGCCGCCTCGCTGACCGAGCTGCGCGTCCACGGGGTCTTCGTCTCGGAGGCGCCGGTCCTCCGCAGGGGCGAGACCTTCCTGACAACGGCCGAGCTCTTCCCCGGCGGAGACCTCAACCGCGGCGCAGTCGACGCCCTCCTCGGTGAGTGATCCCGTGGCGCCGCCCGAGTCGAGCCGCCAGGCGACCCTGGACGGGGTCTGGATCCCCGCGATGCCGCCGGTCCGGCGGTCGGACGGGCACATCCTGGAGTGGGACCGGGAGCGGATCGTCCGGCAGATCCTGGTCGAGACCCGGCTCGTCGAGATCTTCTACGGCGGCGCGGGCGCGGACGAGGAGACGGCCCGGTCCGTCGCGCGCGAGGTCGAGGACCGGATCCGCAGGCTGAACCTGACCAGCCTCTCCGGGGCCCTGATCCGCGAGATCATGAACATGGTCCTGCTCGAGCGCGGCATGGTCCGCTACCGGAACGTCTGCACCCGGGTCGGCACCCCGGTCTACGACGCCCACCTGATCGACGTCGGGCGCGGGTTCGAGGCCCACGACAACGCGAACCTCCAGGAGAACGCCGAGACCTCCCACAAGAAGAAGGCCGACAAGATCTCCAAGGAGCAGTACCTCCTCCAGCTCCCGCCCGAGATCGCGGACCACCACCTCTCCGGCGACCTCCACGTCCACGACCTCGAGTACTTCGGGACCCGTCCGTTCTGCCAGGACTGGGACCTGCGGTACTTCTTCTACTACGGGCTGATGCCCGACGGGAACGGGACCAAGGCCTCGGTCGCGGGCCCCGCGAAGCGGGCCGAGGTGGCCGTGCTCCACGCGGTCAAGGCCCTCGGGTCGGCCCAGACCAACTTCGCCGGCGGCCAGGGCTATTACAACTTCCTCACCTTCCTCGCCCCGTACCTGGAGGGGATGTTGTACGACGAGATCCGGCAGCTGATGCAGATGTTCGTCTACGAGATGACCCAGATGATGGTCGCGCGGGGCGGGCAGCTCGTCTTCTCGTCGGTCCAGCTCTCCCCGGGGGTGCCGGCCCTCTGGAGAGACCGGCCCTGCGTCTACAAGGGCAAAGTCTGGAACGGCGAGCAGGCCCCGCGCCGGTGCTACGGGGAGTTCGAGCGCGAGGTCCGGCTCTGCTTCCTGGCGCTGATGGACGTCATGCTCGAGGGCGACGCCTGGGGCAAACCGTTCAATTTCCCCAAGCCCGAGATCTCGATCGAGCCGGACTTCATGGCCGAGGACGAGGGCTTCAACGCGGCGCACCCGGATCTCCCGACGTACCGCGACCTCTACCTGAGGTCGTTCGAGCTCGCCTCGAAGTTCGGGACCCCGTACTACGACAACCAGCTCCCGGCGTACCGCGGCGCGGGCAAGGGGATCTCCTGCTACCAGTGCTGCGCGTACCAGTTCTCGAGCCTCGCGGAGAACGATGAGGGGTTCGAGGACAAGCTCTCATTCTCGGAGGGCGCCCACTTCTCGATGGGCTCCTGGCAGGTGGTCTCGGTCAACTACCCGCGGGCCGCGTACATCGCCGAGGGCTCGGATGACCGGCTCTTCGCCGAGCTCCGGGGCCTGATGGACAAGGCGGTCGAGACCTTCCGGATCAAGCGGCGCTGGATGAACATCGTCAGGGCGAACGGCCGGATGCCTTTCGCGATGCAGCGGCCGAAGGACCCGAACACCGGGGAGCGCGGGGCCGTGGCGGTCGACCTGGACCCGCTCGTCTACACGATCGGCGTGGTGGGGGTCAACGAGATGGTCCAGCACCACTGCGGTTCGCAGCTCCACGAGGCCCGCGAGGCGTTCGTGCTGGCCGTCCGGGCCATGACCGAGCTCGAGCTCTACGCCCGCGAGCTCTCGGCGAGGCACGGCATGACGATCGCGCTCGCCCGGACGCCGGCGGAGACCACCGGGCAGCGCTTCGCGGTCGCGGACCTGCTCGACCGCCGGTTCCGGCCGCACGCCGAGAGGGTGATCAAGGGCGACCTCGAGGACGCGCTTTCCCGGCTCGGGACCTCGACGGATCTCCCCGTCTACTACACGAACGGGACGCACGTCGCCCCCGGCGCCCCCGTGCCGCTGACAAAAAGGATGGAGATCGAGCACGTCTTCTTCCCGATCGTGGACGGCGGAAACATCTTCCACATCTGGCTCGGGGAGCGCCGGCCCGACCCGCGCGGGTTGATGGAGATGGCGTTCAACCTCTGCCGCCGGACCCAGATCGGCTACTTCGCGTTCACGCGCGACCTGACGGTCGGGCTCCGGCAGTTCCGCGAGCACCGGCCCGATTCGCGGATCGGGACCATCGGCATGGTCGATGCCCGGGCCGAGGTCTGAGCCGGCCCCTCCCGTTGTTCCTCTGGGCGAGACCCGCCGGAGGGACCCGGGCCCGTTGCGCGCCCCATTCTGTGCCTTGGGACGGAGAGATGCGGTCGGGGGACTGCAACGTGACGGATGCGGGGACGGCCGGCCGGCCGGCGGGGCGCGCGGACGATGGATAGCCAGATGGGGGGGGAGCGGGCGCGGAGTGTGTCGCGGCCCCGTCACGGGCCACGCCGGAGCAGCCGCAGGACCAGGAACACCCCGCCGAAGATGACCAGGAGGAAGAAGGCCCCGTTCGCGAGCGGCACGTAACTCTCGGCGACCCAGTAGCGGATTGTCTGCTGCACGGCGAAGTAGAGCTGCAGGGTCGCGAAGAGGACGAGGATCAGGATGATCCCCGCGAGGCCGGCGACCACGAGCGAGGAGAGGGACTCCCGGCGCGACTCCTCCGGGCGCGGGGCCGACGGGGGTCCGAAGGGCTCCGTCCCGCTGGGAGCGGGATCAGTCATGGCGCAGCCCCCGGGCGAGGAGAGTCAGGGCGAGCCCCAGGAGAACGGCTGGCCAGCCGAAACCCGGGGTCGCCGTCGGCACCGGGACCGACACGGGCCCCCCGGTCTCGCGGTCCGTGACGAACTCGCCCGTATCGATCCGCCGGACCGTGAACTCGGTCCCGCCGGTCACGGTCGCGTTGGGGGCGAGGTTCACCGACCGCGAACCCCGCTCGACGATCACGTCGCCGCTCCAGAGCACGGCCTCGACCTCGTAGTTGTGCTGGTCCGGGACCGAGAGGGTGACGTTCCGGGTCACGGTCGACCCGGGGCGGACGGCGCTCACCGTCGTCCACTGCCGGTCGGCGAGGAGCCGGGCATCGGCCTCCCGCGCCTTGATCTCGATGGCGAGCTCCGGGTTCGGAGCGTCCCCCTGGTTGGTGAGCTGGACCTCGGTCTCGATCCGGGCCCGGCCGTTCTCGATTCCCCGGACCAGGAAGTCCATGTCCGTAAGCGCGATCGGGGTCCGGGCGTCGTCCGGCGGGAGCCGCTCGAGCGAGCGGATCGTCACCTCGCCGCCGCCGGCCTGCACGCCTCCGCCGGCCAGGCTCGCGCGGACACGGTACGAGCCCCGGCGGGGGAGTGTCACCTCGCAGGGCACCACGATCGCGCCCCCGGGGGAGACCCGGTCGAACCCCGGCGTCCCCTCGCGGACCCGCAGGCCGGTCTCGTCGTCCAGGACCTCGACCCGGAGGAGGCCCGGCCCGAGCCCGGGCCCGGACCAGTGCGTGACCGTGGTGCTCACGTTCAGTACCACCTCCCCGGCGGTCACGTTAACGGGCTCGACCGTGATGCCGGTGACGCCGGCGGCGCCCTCGCGGAGGCACCCGGCCGATGCGATCGCGAAGACGGCGACGGCCAGGAGGAGAAGCCAGCGCCTGTCCTTCATCGTCATCGGAGAGGTATCTCTTTCGGCCCTTTTTATCTCTTTCCTCCTGGCAGGACGACGTCGCCGTGCGGCCCGGGAGAGGGGGCTCGAGACGCGGCGGGCCCGGCGGAGGCCCTGCTGGCGCTCCGGACGAATCCATCCGCGGCCGGCACGGGGGTGCGTCCGTCGGGCGGGGTGGGAATGGAAGAGGCGGGACCCCCCGACCAGGCCCGCCTATCGGGACCACCACATGTAGAAATAGAACGGGCACCGAGATCCTTTCTGGTGGCGGAACGACGCATGGAGCCGTTACAGGAAGACGAACAGGTCCTCGTGCAGGACAGTGCGAAGTCGGAATTCTTCGGGAAGGGTACACTGTACCTCACGACCCGCCGGATGGTCTTCGAGGTCGCCTCCGGGGGGCTCCTCTCACGCTCGTCGGAGACGAAGATAGACCAGCCGGTCGGCGCCATCAGGTCGTTCGGCGCCACCGGCCGGAAGTATCTGATGGTCCACTTCGAGGGGAACATGGAGCCCACGACCCTCCTCGTCGACAACCCCGAGAAATGGGAGACGGCCATCAGGACCGTGAAGGTGATGAGCGGGGAGGCGTAGGGCCCGTCGTGCGGCGGTCCCGATCCCTTTATTCTCGTAGCGGCGGATGCTGATCCATGCGGCGCCGATCTCGGCCCGCGGGTGAGTCCTCATGATCCGCTATTCTTCGGTCGTCCTCTTCAGCGACGACGTGCCCGCCCTGCGCGACTTCTACCGCGACCTCTTCGATCTCACGATCGCCCTCGACCTCGGCGGGCTCGTGACCTTCGATTGCGCTCTCTCGATCTGGGAGACGGCCGGTGTCCGGGCGCAGGTCTACGACGGGCTCGACCCGTCGCCGGTCGAGCGCCCGCGCTGCGAGCTCTACTTCGAGACGGACGCGCTCGAGGCGTTCGTCGGGGGTCTTCCGAACGACGTCCGCCTCGTCCATCCTGTCCGGACGGCGCCGTGGGAGCAACGGGTGGTCCGGTTCTACGACCCCGACGGCAACCTGGTCGAGGTCGGAGAGGCGATGGACGCGGTCGCCCGGCGGCTCGCGGCCGACGGCCTTTCGCCGGAGGAGATCGCGGCGCGGACCCGGATGCCGCCCGCGTTCGTGACCGCCGCCCTCGAGGGCGGGAGCGCCAGGGGAGGGGCACGCTCATGAACGGGACCTGCCAGAGCTGCGGCATGCCCCTCGCCGCCACGGGCGAGCGGGGGACGGAGCACGACGGGACGACGAGCGCGTACTACTGCCGGTACTGCTACCGGGACGGGGCCTTCGCCGAGCCGGACGCCACGATCGAGGTGATGGCCGCGCGCGGCGGCGAGATGATGTCGGGCATGTTCGAGATCCCGTCGGAGCGGGCACGGGGGTTCGTGCTGCAGCAGCTCCGGCCCCTTCTCCGCTGGAGCGGCCGGCTGGTCCCGTCCTGCGGGAGCTGCGGCATGCCCCTCGAGCGCCCGGACGACGCGGGAACCGAGGCGGACGGCACCCCGAGCAGCCGGTACTGCATCCACTGCTACCGGGGCGGGGCGTTCGTCGAGCCCGACCTGACCCGCGAGGAGATGATCGAGCAGTACGCGCCTCTGCTCGCGGCCGAGCTCGGGATGCCGCTCGAGCGGGCGACGGCGATGGTGACGGCCTTCACGGCGGCCCTGCCGCGGTGGCGGTGAGCGGGTCGGGCGACGACGAGCGCAACCATCAAATAGGTCCCGGTCCATTACGCCCGCCGATCCCGGGAGGGAGAACACACAATGCCATTGGTGGACTGCATCAGAGAGGACGTGGTGACCGCGTCGCCGGACGAGCGCGTGGTCGAGGTCGCACGCATGATGGAGGACTGTAACGTGGGGAGCGTGGTGATAGAACGCGACGGGTGCCCGATCGGCATCGTGACGGATCGGGACCTGGCCGTGCGGGTCTGCGCCCGGAACGTCGACCCCGAGAGCACGAGCGTGCGGGACGTGATGACCTGCGACCCCTTCGTCGTGGAACGGAACGAGACACTCTGGAACGTGATGGCGAGCGCGCGGGAGCAGGGGGTGCGGCGGTTCCCGGTCGTCGACGACGACCGGCGGCTCGTGGGGATCGTCACCATGGACGACATCGTCGGGATCCTCGCGAGCGAGATGAACTGCGTCACGGACATCATCCAGGCGTCGTCCCCGTCGGCACGATGAGGAATACAGGGGAGATTATCTCCTCCCATTCCAAAACGCCGGGAGAACATTCGAGCTTCGGCTCGGATCGTCCGGGAGGTTCCGATCCCTTGGGGGCGGAGAGTGGCCGAGGCCTGCGGTTACCTATCGTCCTCGAGGTTGGCCCCGGACGATCGTTATTGTCGCCTGATACCGGTCACTCCCTGTTCGAGGCGCCGGTTTCGAGGGCATGGAGCCGTGATCCATTCCCCGATTGGTATCGACGAGCCGGGCTGGGGCGACCCGGACATGGATTTTCGGGAGCCCGGTCAGTTCGGGGAGAGATGGGAGGCTCGCCCCCCATGCCCACGGGTCCCGGGAATCGCCCGACCGGGTTCCTCGGTTGGGAGCAGAGATCCTCACGGCAGTATCCTGCACTTCGACGACGACTCGAATTCCCCCCCCTATTGGAGCGGGCAACAGCTCCCGCCCTTCCGCTGCTGCGGGACGCCCATCCAGAACCTGAACTGCGCGAGGGTTGGGGCGAACGGCTCGTCGAGCGGCCGGTTCCGCACCCACTGCTAGCGGGGTGTACGTCGAGCCCGAGCTCCAGCATGAGAACGATTGGGCGTTACGCTCCATGTTCGGTGCCGGAGTCAGGATGCCGGTCGCAGACCATTGAAGAGGAATAACGGCTCGAACGAATGGAAACGGGCGGGCGTCCGTAACGTATTTGTTGCTTCGCCCTGAGCTATCGTCATCAATGGAAGTTCCGGACTATCAATCGCTCATGCTCCCTCTCCTCGAATTGTTGGGTGACGAGAAGGAACATACAGTCCGTGATGTTCGGGAGAAGCTGGCCGCTCATTACGGAATCGATCAGGAGGATCGATCACCCCGATCCGCCGCTGTCCTATTCTATAAACGGATCAGCTGGGCGACCACGTCTTTGAAAAATGCGGGACTTCTCGAAAAGAGTTCAATGGGTATTACCCGTATCACCTCGAAGGGACTGGAGGTCTTGAATCGGCGCCCAAACCGGATCGATAACGACTATTTAGCCCAATTCCCTGGTTTTATGATATTCAATAAAGGGCGGGACTCTTCCGGTCCTGGAAGGGAGGAGCCCGGTATTGAATTAACTCCGTTCGAGTTGCTGGAGAACAATTACCAGATACTCAAGGACCAACTTGCCCACGATTTGCTGGAACAAGTATACGCAGGTTCTCCCGCCTTTTTCGAAAAGATGGTTGTCGATCTTCTGCTGGCAATGGGCTATGGTGGATCCCTGAAGGACGCAGGGGAGGCTATCGGGCAAAGTAACGATGAGGGTATTGATGGATATATCAAGGAGGACAGACTTGGCCTCGATGTGATATACATCCAGGCAAAGCGATGGCGCAATCAAGTTGGTCGCAGGGAGATCCAGGGGTTCGTCGGGAGTCTCGCGGGGAAAAGAGCGCGAAAAGGAATTTTCATCACCACGTCCCACTTCACGAAAACTGCTACAGAATATGTAAGATCAATAGAGAACAGGGTGATTCTCATCGATGGCCTCCAACTCGCTCAGCACATGATCGATTGCGGTGTTGGGGTGACGGAGCTCAGCAATTATTCGATAAAAAGAATTGACTCGGATTATTTTACTGAAGACTAAGCAGCTCTCCGCTGTCATCTCCCTGCTTTTTATGAGATCTGGCTGCCGGGTGAAGGTTATTCCCCCGACGCGCCGAGAAGGGGATGGGGTGTACCTCATGGTCCGGGTTCTGGTCGTCGACACCGAGACGACCGGGCTGCCGCGGCGCAACGGGTCCCGGGTGGTCCGCTGGCCGAGGCTCGTCGAGGCGGCGTGGCTGCTGCTCGATGAGACCGGGGACGTCCTCGTCGAGGAGGCGCACCTGGTCCGCCCCGAGGGGTTCACCGTCCCGAGACGAGCGACCGAGGTTCACGCAATCTCGGACGCCCTGGCCCGAGAGGAGGGGGAGGCGGTCGCGGACGTGCTCGCGATGTTCATGCGTGCTGTCGACGCCGCTGGCCTCGTCGTGGGCCACAACATTACCTTCGACCTCGGCGTTATCAGGAGCGAACTCGCACGGGCCGGGATGGAGGACCGCAGCCGTACGCTCCCAGCCTGCTGCACGATGAAGAATAGTGCCCGTCTCATTGGTGCTCGAGGGCCGCGCGGGTACCGGTGGCCGACGCTCACGGAGCTGCATGTCCGGCTCTTCACCGAACCGCATGTCGGCCGCCATCGGGCGCTCGGAGACGCGCGGGCCTGCGCCCGCTGCTACCTGGCCATGAGAAGAATGGGGCTGGCCCCGTAGGGCCTGCCCAGGATCCCCACGCAGATGGGGAACGCAGGATCTTCACTCCCGAAAACAGAAGTGGAAACGGTTCATCCCCACCTCGATGGGGATCTTGACGGGTGCTCCGGTGAGGCACCCTCTGGATTACTAGATTTCGTGCGGTCTTGAACGCTCCGATCGTCACATCCATACCAGGATGGACGTGGATTGTATTCGCCACCAGGATATACGCACATAGAATTCGTATTGTTTAATATGAACCAAGGAGATGGTATCACTATGTTCCCCTGCAGACCTGTCGCAAACCCTTCGCTTCAGGAGGATCAGGGTCCGGGATGAATGGCTCTTCCCCATCATCCTGCGACTGCTATTACCGCTACTGGGGAAAGTCTCGGACGGATACCTCCGAGAGTGAGGCTTCGTACCACCTCCTTGCTTATCACTGTCTCGACGTGGCCGCCGTGGGATGGACGCTTCTGCGGGCGGACCGGCGGCTCTGCGAACGGTTCACCCGTCTCTTTCCATTCTCCGAGGACGAGACGATACGGATCATCGCCTTCCTTCTCGCCGTTCACGACCTTGGGAAGTGCTCCGTCCGGTTTCAGAATCTGGCCCCGGAGCTGCTCTCGGATCTTCAGGACTTGGCCTCGGAGAAAGGCTATCCGGAACGGCACGACCGCATGGGCCAGTCCCTTCTCGAGCGGCGGATATGGCCCCTGATCTGGTCTGAAGACTGGTTCGGCCTCGATCGTGATCCGTCCGTCTGCGATGCGGCGGATTGGAAAGGGGTCTGGCTCCCCTGTCTCAGAGCAGTGGGCGGCCATCACGGTACGCCCCGGCCAGAGCTTCCGGCACTGGAGACGTACTTCGATCCCGCCGATCTCGCCGGCGCCGAACAGATGGCCCGTGCATTCGCCGAGCTCCTAGAGCTGCCTATGGAGCGGCCGCCCCTGCAGTACGATGACATCCGGGAAGACCGTTCGAGGGAGGCGTCGTGGATCCTTGCGGGCTTCGTCGTCCTCTGCGACTGGATCGGCTCAAATACCGAAGCGTTCGATTTCCACGTGGAACAGTTTTCGCTCGATGAATACTGGACGATTGCCCTGCAGTCGGCCCGCGATGCTCTGGATCGGTTCGGCCTGGTCCCCAGCGGAGTCAATGAGGATGTCGATCCCGTTGCCCTCACGAGCGGGAGCTCACTTCGACCGATGCAGTGGGCCGTCTCGACGTGTCCGATCGCTCCAGAGCCCCAGCTGTTCATCGTCGAGGACGTCACCGGGAGTGGGAAGACCGAGGCCGCACTGATCCTTGTTCATCGCCTGATGGCGGCAGGATGCGCCGACGGCCTCTTCTTCGGGCTTCCGACGATGGCGACGGCCAACGCCATGTTCGAGCGCATGGCCGGAGCGTACACTCGCCTCTTCGATCGGGCCCGACCCCCGTACGTGGCGCTGGCCCACAGTCGGGCAGGCCCCGTACGCGAGTTCGGGACCCGCCTGGGCGAAGTCGAACGACGACCGGAACGAGGTGGATACGCGCCGAGCGAGGAGACCGCGTCTGTGGATCGCGTGACCTGGCTGGCCGACAGCCGGAAGAAGGCACTCCTCGCCCAGGTCGGCGTCGGGACGATAGACCAGGCGCTGATGGCGATCCTCCCGTTCCGGCACCAATCGCTGCGGCTCCTCGGGCTGGCCAGGCACGTGCTGGTCGTAGACGAGGTCCACGCCTACGACCCCTACATGCGCCAGCTGCTCCAGGTGCTGCTGCGGTTCCAGGGGGCATTGGGCGGGTCGGCGGTCCTGCTCTCGGCAACCATTCCGCTCGGCTATCGACGCCAGCTCGTCAACTCATTCCTCGCGGGCGTCGGCGCCCCAGAAATCGGGGAGGGCGGATCGACGGAGTACCCGCTTCTGACGCAGTGCGGCGCCCACGTCGGGCTTCACTACCTCTCCACCGCGGAGGAGTTGGAAAGATCGGAGACCGATCGCCGACGCGTCGAGATCGAACTCGTTCACGAACAGAGCCAGGTGATCGAACGACTGCGCAGCGCCGTCGCCGCGGGAGGCTGCGCCTGCTACATCTGCAATACGGTCGGTGATGCCCAGGCCGCCCACGCAGCGGTATCGGCAGCGATACCGGATGCCGAAGTGCTGCTCTTTCACGCGCGGTTCGCGCTCGGGGATCGGCTGGACCTCGAGAAGGAAGTCCTCCACCGGTTCGGTCGAAGTTCGACGCCGGAGGAGCGGCGCGGGCGGATCCTGGTCGCCACGCAGGTCGTCGAGCAGTCGCTCGACCTCGATTTCGACCTCATGGCAACGGACCTCGCGCCGATCGATCTGGTGATCCAGCGAGCCGGCCGGCTCCACCGCCACGACCGAGGGGACCGTGGTCCAGCGCGACTGGTCGTGCTGGTACCTCAGCTCGAAGACGAACCGGCTGCGAACTGGTACGCCTCGCTCTTCCCTCGTGCAATCTACGTCTACCCATTTCAGGCCGAGCTCTGGCTGACGGCCCGGCTACTGTTCGAGCGCGGGGCGATCGTAATGCCTGATGATGCCCGCGATCTGATTGAGGGCGTCTTCGCGCCCGAAGCCCGCCTGGCGGTCCCGGCTATACTGATCGCAAGCGATCTCCGTGCCGAGGGAGAGGCCCGCGCCCAGGGGGCGATCGCGGCGATGAGCTCGCTCGACCTTCGGCGCGGGTACCGATACGAGGGGGGCGCGTGGGAAGACGAGACGATGGCTTTCACGCGGCTCACCGAGCCCTCGACCACGTTCCTGCTTGCACGCTGGGACGGCACCACCCTGACCCCCTGGTCTCTATCGGAGCGGGACGACTGGTCGCTGTGCCGCATCACGGTGCAGCTCTCGACTCTCGCCCGACCGGGAGCCATGCCGACCCAGCTTCGCGACGCGGTGGAGATCGCGACCGCGAGGTTGCCGGACCGGGGACGATGGCAGACGATCCTGCCACTGGTCGAGAGCGGCGGCGTCTGGTCGGCGCGGGGGCATGATCGCCGGGGGCGACCGGTGGAGATCCTGTATGATTCGGTCAGAGGTTTAGTGAAAAGAGACGTGGAAACATCTTAATAATTGGATATCCCATCTCCCATCTAGCGGACGGGACCCCCAAGGGCCCTGCCCCAGGGAACAACGGAGGTTACCGTGACAAACAACCTCATCAACGAACCGTGGATTCCGGTCGTGCGGCGGAGCGGGAGGCGCGAGACGATCGCGCCCTGGCAGCTGACGGCCGGGTACGAGGACGATCCGATCATCGCCCTCGATGCCCCGCGGGCGGACTTCAACGGAGCTCTGGTCCAGTTTCTGATTGGGCTGGTCCAGACTGCGCTCCCGCCCGAGAGAGGAAGGGACTGGCGTCGGCGACTCAAAAAACCACCGTCACCCGAAGAGCTGCGTTGCGCCTTCGAACCGTTCGCATACGCCTTCGAACTCGACGGCGAAGGTGCGCGGTTCATGCAGGACCTGACACTCTCCGAGGGCGAGCCGACGACGGTGGACCGGCTGCTGATGGAGATGCCGGGCGAACAGACGCTCAAGAAGAACATCGACCATTTCCTGAAACGAGGGACGGTGCAGCGCTGCTGCCCGTCCTGCGCGGCCATGGCGCTCCTGACCCTCCAGACGAACGCCCCTTCCGGCGGTCGCGGGCATCGCACATCCCTTCGTGGAGGCGGCCCCCTCACCACGCTGATCCTCGGACGGACCCTCTGGGAAACGGTCTGGCTCAACATCCTCGAGGCCCGCGACCTCGCCGGCCTCGGAAACGCCGGGTGCACCTGCGATGCCGACACCTTCCCCTGGCTCGCTCCCACCAGGACGAGCGCGAAGGGGGAGGTGACCACCGCGCTCGATACACACCCGCTCCAGATGTACTGGGGGATGCCGCGCAGAATCCGGCTGCAGGCCGCCGAGACAGGCACTATCGATACCTGTGATATCTGCGGCTGTGAGAGTGACCGGATGGTCATAACCTACCTGACCAAGGATGGCGGGGTGAATTACAAGGGGGGGTGGCGCCATCCGCTGACGCCGTACGCCAGGATGAAGAGCGACGAGGAACTGCTCCCGCGCCATGGCCAGCCGGGCGGCGTCACCTATCGGAACTGGCTCGGCCTCGTCCAGAGCCATCCCGAACGAGGCGTGCCGGCCCGCGTCGTGACCACGTTCCGCGAGGATCGGTACGCAGATTTGACCGACCTCGATGCCAGGATCTGGGCATTCGGGTACGACATGGACAACATGAAAGCCCGCTGCTGGTACGAGGGGACCATGCCGCTCCTACACGTCGAGGGAGGTCTCCGGGAACGGTTCGAGGCCGAGGGAGCGCGCCTCATCCGGGCCGCCGAGCTCGTGGTCTCCAGCACGCGGAGCTGCATCCGCCAAGCGTGGTACGACGATCCGAAGAACGCGCCCTCGGGCGACCTCTCATTCATCGACGCCCGTTTCTGGCAGGAGACCGAGGCAGCTTTCTATGAGCAGCAGCGCCGGCTCCTCGCGGGTCTGCGGACCGACACCGATCTCTCTGGAATCAAGACGGACTGGTTGACGACCCTTCAGGAAGAAGCCCTTGTCCTCTTCGACGAGTACTCGCAGGCCGCGCAGATCGGGATCGCCGATCCCCGGCGCATCGCGCTCGCGCACCGGGACCTCCGCAGGTTCACCAGCCCCGGAAACAAATTGATCGCGCAGGCGCTCGACCTCCCTGTCGAGGCAGCGGCTGGTGGAAAGCGAAAGAAACGCGGGGCATCCGAAGACCCGGCAGTGTGACAGCATGACGACAGAACAGTATCACAGACTCAGTCTCTGGGGCCAGGCGCCCATGCGGGCCCTGCTCCACTGGTGGCAGGAACTCGATCGGGCCCGCGGAGACCGGGCGAGCCTTCGGCGCTGCCACACGTTGGCCGAGGTTGTCCTGACCCCGGCTTTCAACCGGCTCCGTATCGACCTTGCCCGGTTCGGCGAACTCGACAGCAACGGGATTGCCCGTCTTGCCGTCGTTGCCGGCGTTCTCGCCCATGTGACGCCGCCGGCCGACGAGGGCATGCTCGAGGGCATGCTCGCGCCCCGCCTTCCTGGCGCGATCGCGCGACAGATGGCGATTCCGCCGCCCGACGGCACCCGCTCTCCGGTCTCGGAGCTCAGGTTCCGGCGGGTGCTCGCGATCCCCGAGTCCGAGCGAGAGGCGCTCTTCGCCGCGATGGTCCGGCTGGTCCGGCACCTCGGTGGCACCTCGGCGCAGGTCGACGCACCGAGCCTCGCCCGCGGCATCTTCCACTGGAATCAGAAGACGAAACAGACCTGGGCCTTCGCCTATTACGAAGCGGCCCCAAAGAACGAATCTCCCCGGTGATCACCATGACGACATTTGTGCAGCTTCACATGCTGGTATCGTATCCCCCGTCGAATCTGAACCGCGACGACCTCGGCCGCCCGAAGACTGCCGTGATGGGGGGTGCGCAGCGGATACGGGTCTCGTCGCAGAGCCTCAAGCGGGCCTGGCGCATGTCGCCGGTCTTCGACGCGGGTCTCGCGGGCCACCGCGGCGTGCGGACCAAGGAGATGGGGACAAACATCCACCGTTCGTTCACGACGGGGTTGCCGCTCTCGGCCATTCTGAACGGCGACGAGGGAGCTGCTCCCGCGTTCGCACCGCTCGACGAGAAAAGGGCCCGGGAGTGGGGCCGCGCCATCGCGGCGGTCTTCGGGAAGCTCAAGGAGGCGAAGAAGGGCGCGGATGGAGCGAAACAGCCGGACTCCCTCGAGATAGAGCAGCTCGCCCACTTCTCACCCGAGGAGATCGCCGCGATCGAGGCGCTCGTGGCGCGGTCGGCGACCGAGAAGACCGCTCCGACAGATGAGGATCTCAAGAGCCTCTTCCGCAGGCACACGGCCGCCGACATCGCTATGTTCGGCAGGATGCTCGCTGCGAACCCGAAGTTCAACACCGAAGCCGCGGTCCAGGTCGCGCATGCGATCACGGTCCACGAGGCAGCAGTCGAGGACGACTTCTTCACCGCGGTCGACGACCTGAACCGGGGCGATGAGGACGTCGGCGCGGGACATATGGGCGAGACCGAGTTCGCCGCCGGTCTCTTCTATCTCTACGTCTGCATCGACCGCGACCTGCTCGTCGAGAACCTCCAGGGCGACGAGGCGCTCGCGAAGGCATCGCTCGCGTCGCTCCTCGAGGCGGCGGCCACGATCTCCCCGACGGGCAAGCAGAACTCGTTCGGCTCCCGGGCTTACGCATCGTACATCCTCGCCGAGAAGGGAAGCCGGCAGCCGCGTTCGCTCTCGGTCGCGTTCCTCTCCCCGGTCCGGGACCGCGATGATTTGCTCGGAGCGTCGATCGCCCGGCTGGAGGAGACGCGAGCGATGATGGAGAAGGTCTACGGCCCGTGCTGCGACGAGACGAGCGCCCTCAACGCCCAGACGGGCGAGGGGACGCTCTCGGATATGATGACGTTCGTGGTCGAGTGACATGCCCCGGTACCTCGTCTTTCGCCTCTACGGGGCGATGGCTTCGTGGGGGGAGATCGCGGTCGGGGAGTTCCGGCCGACGAGCGACCACCCGGGGCGCTCGGCGGTGCTCGGCCTGATCGGGGCCGCGCTCGGGGTCCGCCGCGACGAGGAGGAGCGGCTCAGGGCACTGGCCGACGGCTACCGCATCGGTGTACGGCTGGACGCGCCGGGCCAGCTCCTCCGCGACTATCACACGTCGCAGGTGCCCGCGTCGGGCACCGGCAGATCACGCCGAACGTACCGAACACGCCGCGAGGAGCTCCTGGCTCCCGCCGACCTGGTCAGCACGGTCCTCTCGACCCGGGACTACCGCTGCGACACGCTCGCCACGGTCGCAGTCGAGGCACTGCCGGGTGCTCCCTACTCTCTCGACGATCTCGCGGCGGCACTGACGAATCCGGTCTACGTCCTCTACCTGGGCCGTCGCTCGTGTCCGCCCGGCCTTCCTCTCGAGCCGATGGTGGTCGAAGACGCCGGGTCGCTCCTCGAGGCGCTCGCGGCGGTCGACGCGGAGTCGGGGGCTGCCGGCTTCCTCCGAGCCCTCTTCAGAGGAAAGGGCCACGGCACCACACGGACCTGCCGGCTCTTCTGGGAGGACGGCATGATGCCGGGCCCCTGCGACGGCGTCCAGTCCGTGCCCCGACGCGACCACCCGCTCTCGCGTCGACGGTGGCAGTTCCGGGACCGGACCGAACACCAGGCCGTGCTCGCGCCGCGGACGGAGGAGAGATAGCCATGTTCTTCTCGCGCATCCGCCTCCACTCGCGGGCCGCGTCGGACCCGGGCTTCTTCGCCCGCGTGGCCGACGCGTACGAGGCGCACTCGCTCGTCTGGGACCTCTTCAGCGACGGCCCGGACCGCGAGCGCGACTTCCTCTACCGGCAGGAGTCGCACGAAGGGCTCCCGGCCTTTTACACGCTCTCGGAACGCCGGCCGGCGGATCGGAACGGCACCTGGATCGTGGAGTCGAAGGAGTTCGCGCCGCGCCTCAAGGCCGGCCAGCGCCTGGGCTTCATGCTTCGGGCGAACCCGATCCGATCGAGCTGGGATCTGACGACGAAGAAGCACCACCGCCACGACGTGGTGATGGCCGCGAAACGGCGGTTGAAGGAGGCCGAGCCCGACCGGACACGCTGGCCGACTGAACCGGAGCTGGTCCGGGAGGCAGGTCTCGCCTGGCTCGCGCAGCGGGCCGAACGCTGCGGGTTCACGTTCGGCCCGGGCGAGGTCGGAGCGGACGGGTACCGCCAGCTGGTCTTCAGAAAGACGCAGGTGGCCCGGCCGATCCAGATCAGCACGATCGACTATACCGGGATCCTGACCGTGACCGAGCCCGGGGTCTTCATCGGCGCGCTCCAGGCGGGGATCGGGCCGGCGAAGGGGTTCGGCTGCGGCCTCCTCCTGGTCCGGCCGGCGTGAGGGAGGGTGAATGCTCCCTCCTCTCCGCCCCATCACGATCAAGGAGCGGACCTCGCTCGTCTTTCTCGAGCGGGGCGAGCTCGACGTGATCGACGGCGCGTTCGTCCTGGTCGACAAGAACGGTGTGCGGACGCAGATCCCGATCGGCGCGGTCGCCTGCCTGATGCTCGAGCCGGGGATCCGGGTCTCGCACGCGGCCGTGACCCTCGCTTCGCGGGTCGGGTGTCTGCTGGTCTGGATCGGCGAGGCCGGGGTCCGACTCTACGCGGCGGGGCAGCCCGGCGGCGCCCGATCGGACCGCCTGCTGTACCAGGCGAAGCTCGCGCTCGACGAGTCGGCCCGGCTGAAGGTCGTGCGGAAGATGTACGAGCTCCGTTTCAGCGGCCCTGTCCCCGAGCACCACTCGGTCGAGCAGCTCCGCGGCGTTGAGGGGGCGCGGGTCAGGGAGATGTACCACCAGATCGCGAGGAGGTACGGCCTCGAGTGGACCGGGCGGCGGTACGATCCCGACGAGTGGGGGAGCGGCGACCTCCAGAACCGCTGTCTCTCGTCGGCCACGGCCTGCCTCTACGGGATCGCGGAGGCCGCGATCCTCGCGGCGGGGTACGCGCCGGCGATCGGGTTCATTCACACGGGCAAGCCGCGCTCGTTCGTCTACGACGTGGCGGACCTCTTCAAGTTCGAGACCGTGGTGCCGGTCGCGTTCCGGGTGGCGGCGCAGAACCCGATCTCCCCGGAACGCTCGGTCCGGCTCGGCTGCCGGGATATGTTCCGCGAGACGCGGCTCCTCCGGCGCATCATCCCCACGATCGAGCAGGTGCTCGAGGCCGGG
This sequence comes from Methanospirillum sp., assembly GCA_012728895.1. GTDB lineage: Archaea > Halobacteriota > Methanomicrobia > Methanomicrobiales > Methanospirillaceae > UBA288. The sequence continues at coordinate 82,100 of JAAYEG010000027.1, forward strand.
GGTGTACCCGTGCCGGAGGCGCCCGAGGACTGCGTGCCGATCGCGATACCGGAGCCCGAGGGGTTCGGCGATGCTGGTCATCGTGGTTGAGGCCGCGCCGCCGCGCCTGCGCGGCCGGCTCGCGGTCTGGCTCGTCGAGGTCGCGGCCGGCGTCTACGTCGGTGGGCTCTCGGCCCGCGTCCGGGAGATGATCTGGGAGCAGGTGGAGATCGGGCTGGAGGACGGTTCGGCCGTTATGGCCTGGAGCACGAATACCGAGTCGGGCTTCGACTTCAGAGCCATCGGGCCGAACCGGCGGATCCCCGTCGATTTCGACGGGGCCAAGCTCGTTTCGTTCCTCGCGCCGGCCCCGCCGGGTGGTGACGAGAAGGGCTTAAGCACCGTCGGGTCGAGATGATGGACGGCGTCTCGATGAACAGCCTCGTGGATGGCGTGGATCCAGCAGGCACGGTCCAGGGCGGGCCGCTCGAGCGCAGGGCGTCTCCTGCCGGCCGGAACTGATGTTCCACCGGCAGATGATAAGCACAAGAGAGTTCCCCGTGTACGCGGGGATGAACCGCCTTACCTGGTTACGGGTATTTTTCTCACGGCGAGTTCCCCGTGTACGCGGGGATGAACCGTCGTCGGCCGCGATCGACTGCTTGACCAGGTGGAGTTCCCCGTGTACGCGGGGATGAACCGGGCGAGATTCAGGGCAGATATGCCGCCGTCCAGAGTTCCCCGTGTACGCGGGGATGAACCGACGCCCGCGTCGACGTCGCCGACATGAAGGGGGAGTTCCCCGTGTACGCGGGGATGAACCGGTCCAGGGGCTCGGGCGCGGGGACTATCTCGTGAGTTCCCCGTGTACGCGGGGATGAACCGGCAGAGCAGGAACAGGTTGCCTTCGAGACTCAGAGTTCCCCGTGTACGCGGGGATGAACCGCCGAAGTCCGCGCCCATGCCCGTGATGCCACCGAGTTCCCCGTGTACGCGGGGATGAACCGTATCGCCCACGACCGCCGCAAAGCGGGCACTGGAGTTCCCCGTGTACGCGGGGATGAACCGCCCTATCCCGAGGCCCATTTCGCCACGTTCCCGAGTTCCCCGTGTACGCGGGGATGAACCGACAAAGGCCGAGATCAGGGCGGACGAGGAGGCGAGTTCCCCGTGTACGCGGGGATGAACCG
>JAAYEG010000028.1 GCA_012728895.1 Methanospirillum sp.
CCGGGCGCTATTCAGGCTGTCTCCTCGTCCCACGTCGCCCCGCCGGGCGGGGGATCATCGTCCGCGCCGTCGAGAGCCCAGCTCATCAGAACCGCGAACTGGTCGAGGATGTCGCCCGATTCGCTCATGTCGACCTGTGACACGTACAGGCCGATCATGCGGGCCAGAGCTCGTTCCAAACGTTTCGTGTTCGCGAGCAGGATGTCGATTACCTCGTCGCGGTCTTTATCAATCTGATCCAACGTCATCGGTCACCTCTTCCGACCTATCGCCGGGGCCGCCGGCCCGCCGCGATCCCCGCACCGCCGGCGGCCAGCGCCGCGAGTAGCGCCGACGGCCCGCCGGCCGCCCGGGTCGTCTGCGAGGCGCGGTCGCGGTCCTGCTGCTGCCGCCCTTCTGCGTTGGCCGGCTCGAGCGCGCCCGCCCTCGCCCGGGCCTCCCCGGCCGCCGTCCGGTTCCCGAGGGCGTCCTGATCGTTGCCCAGGTTCTGCCAGTACAGGCCGGAGTCCGGCTGGAGCGCGACCGCCCGCTCGTAGCAGGCGAGCGCCGCGGTGTAGTTGCCCATCTCGAAGAGCGCGCGTCCCCTGGTGTTCCACCCGCCGGCGTACCCCGGCTCGAGCTGGATCACCCGGTCGGCGGCTTCGACCGCCCCGGTGTAGTTCCCGAGCTTCATGCACACGTAGCCCCTGTTCAGCCAGGCGTCGGTCATCGTCGGGTCGAGCGCGAGCGCGGACTCCTGCGCCTCGAGCGCCTCGGCGTAGCGTCCCTGCTGGGAGAGCCTGGCGCCCTTCTCGAACCACTCCTCCGCCGTCAGGTCGGCGGCCGCGCCCCCCGCCGACGTGCAGGACGCGACCGCCAGGAGCGCGGCGAGCAGGATGCCGTTCAGGTACCGGGAACTCATCGTTCTAGACTTGGGCGGGTGCGTGATAATCCTGACGCCGGGCAGTCCGGACGGTGCGTGACCCGGCGTGCCGGAGCGATGACTGCCGTCCGGCTCGAGAGCGGCGGCGCGATCGGCGGCGACGGGGGGAAGGGGACGCTGGCGGCGGTTCACCGGGGGCCGGTCCGGGAGGGCTGCCCGTGCGATCCTCGCGGCGGCGGGTGCCGGGCTCCGCATGCCTTCATGGTATCCGCGGTTCACAGGCACCACCATGGAATCCCGGACCATGACAGGTATCAGCTGGATCCCCGCGCTCGCCGGGGCGCTGGTCCTGGTGCTGCTCGGTATCGGCACCGCGTCCGCGTTCGCATGGGAGAACGAGACGGTGGACGCGGCGGGCTGGGTCGGGGAGTACACCTCACTCGCCCTGGACGGCGCCGGCAACCCCCGGATCAGTTACTACGACGGATCGAACGCTGACCTGAAGTTCGCATGGCGCGACGGCACGGGCTGGCACACACAGACGGTGGACGCGGCGGGCTGGGTCGGGGAGTACACCTCCCTCGCCCTGGACGGCGCCGGCAACCCCTGCATCAGCTACTTCGACAGGACGAACGGCGATCTCAAGTACGCCTGGCGCGACGGCACGGGCTGGCACACGCTGACGCCGGACGCGGGGGGAACGGTCGGGCTGTACACGTCGCTCGCGCTGGACGGCACCGGCAACCCCTGCATCGGCTACTACGATTACACGAACGGCGATCTCAGGTTCGCGTGGCGCGACGGCATCGGATGGCACAGGGAGACGGTGGACGCGGCGGGCGATGTCGGGGAGTACGCGTCGCTCGCGCTGGACGGCGCCGGCAACCCCCGGATCAGTTACTACGACGGATCGAACGCTGACCTGAAGTTCGCATGGCACCACGGTGCGGCCTGGTACACGGAGACCGTGGATGCGCCGTTAATGGTCGGGGAGTACACGTCCCTGGCGCTGACCGATACCGGGTCCCCGCGCATCAGCTACTTCACCACCATTTCTTCGTCCTGAAGTACGCCTGGCACGACGGCATCGGCTGGCACACGGAGACGGCGGACGCGGCGGACAATGTCGGGTGGGAGACCTCGCTCGCGCTGGATGCCGCGGGGAACCCGTGCATCAGTTACCTCGACCTCGCCGACAAAAACCTGAAGTACGCCTGGCGCGACGGCACCGGCTGGCGGAACGAGACGGTGGATTCAGGGGGGATGGTGGGGATGCACTCGTCGCTCGCGCTGGACCCCGCCGGCAACCCCCGCATCAGTTACTGGGCCAACACGAACACCGCCCTGAAGTACGCCCGCGGGATGAACCTCCTGGCCGTCCCCGGCGGCGCCGGCGTGCCGACGGACACGGACGCCGACGGGCGGTACGACGACGTGAACGGGAACGGCCGCGCCGACTTCGCGGACGTGGTGCTCTACTTCAACCAGATGGCGTGATCGGGGAGAACGAGCCCGTTGCCGCATTCGACTACAACGGGAACGGCCGGATCGACTTCGCCGACGTCACCTGGCTCTTCAATAATCTATAAGGCCTCCCCCTCTCTCTCCCTCTTCTCCGTAGCACCCACCCTCCTCGAGACGCGACGGCACCGGTATCCACGGACTCCCCCGCCGCCGTGGTCGATTGTCCGGCCGGTCCGCCCGCAATCATGGCGGAAATATACCCTTCTTATTTTATGAGAGTAGTCTCAAACATCCCTCTACGTCAACAAAACAGTATGTGTGTTAGAAGATCTCGAGAAAAAAGGTGATTTAAGTGTTACAGGGAAAAGTAGCCGTCGTGACCGGCGGAACACGTGGGATTGGTCTTGCAATCGTAAAAAAATTCCTGGAGAACGGGGCGTCGGTTGCCCTACTCGGCTCCCGGAAGGATAGTGCGGATAAAGCAGTGACGGCATTGAGGGCGGAGAATCCCGACTACAAGGTTATTGGACTCTGGCCGAACTTGTCCAACGCCGCAGAGGTCAAAGAGGCATTTGACACGGTCAAATCAAAATTCGGAAGTCTCGATATTCTTGTTAACAACGCCGGGATCGCTGCATCGGATCCTCTCTATACCTACAAGCCCGAGGACTTCGCACGGATCATGGACCTGAACGTGACCGCCGTCTTCACCTGCTCGCAGGCTGCGGCGCGGATCATGAAGGAGCAGGGCGGCGGTGTCATCCTGAACACCAGCTCCATGGTCAGCCTCTACGGCCAGTCCAGCGGGGCTGGCTACCCGGCATCGAAGTTTGCGGTGAACGGACTCACCAAGTCCCTTGCCCGCGAGCTCGGGAGGGACGGGATCCGCGTCAACGCCGTCGCGCCGGGCGTCATCAACACGGATATGATGGCAGCCGTACCCGCAGATCTGCTCAAGCCGATCGTTGCCAAGATCCCCCTTGGAAGGATCGGTGAGCCGGAAGATATTGCTAACGCTTTCCTCTTCCTTGCAAGCGATATGGCCAGTTACATCACTGGCGCCGTCCTGTCCGTAGATGGTGCATCAATGACCTAGGATATAGAGATAAACATAGCCACCACCCCCATTTTACAACCTCAGAGACACGCTTCATTTTAAAAGAGAGTGAAATTGCATCAATCGGATAATCACCATTCTTCCTGTATACGCATCTCTCATAGATTTTAGATATATGAGAATAGCGATAAACCCCAGCTCACCTTTATCCACTCTTCGATCGATCTATCCGGGTGAGCACGTTCGGGAACTATTTCCTCCACCAGGAATATGCGGCTCTCGCCGCCCGTGGTGATCCTCTCAACGAGATCGAGAGTCTGATCGACTGGGAGCTGTTTCGTCCCCGGTTGTCCACGCTCTACCAGAGCGACACCGAGCAGGGCGGTCGTCCTCACACCGATGTGATCGTGCTCATGAAGCTGCTCGTGCTGCAGCAGTGGTATGGTCTTTCCGACTACGAGCTCGAACGGCAGGCCGGGGACCGGATCTCGTTCCGACACTTCCTCGGGTATC
>JAAYEG010000029.1 GCA_012728895.1 Methanospirillum sp.
CTGTTCGAGCAGGAACCAGGTGATGATCGCTTTCCATTGATCCCGCGTCAGGTACAGCGGAAGACGGTGAGGTGTGAAGTCATAGCGGCACTGCGAACATCGACGTTTCCCAGTGCCAAGGCGATACGCCTTCATACAGTGACATCGCGGGCAGACGATCCTGGCCATAAACCCCTCCTGAATGGTAGGAGTTAGTGGTTAAAATGACACTATACCCTTATCTACCTCCCGGGCGGTCGTATCGTCACGGTAAACCGTGCCTTGATCCGGCTCGGGGAATTCGATCCGACCGGCATGACCGTGAAAGAGCTCCTCGATAGCAGGGAGGCGGGCGGAGATCCTCTCGACCGCGGGAATCTCCCCTGCGTCCGGGCTCTCTGCGACGAGGTCGTGTTCCTCGGGGACCGTGTCAACATGAACGTTCCCGAAGGCTCGCTGCACCGGGCCGCTCGTGACGTCCGTCCCGAATATCGCCGGCGCGGGGATCGTGGGAGCGCTCTCAGTCTGGCATGAATTAGACCCGTATGCCCGGCGACGCGTCTCGAGATCACGGACGGATGAGGTCGGTCCCGTGCCGTGAGGCGCCATAAAATAACGGCACGGGGTGGGGAATCGCTCTCGACCCGCTGTCGGGTTGACAGCGAGACCCGGCACGGGTGATGGAAGGTCGCGGTCCCGACACTGGATCAGGCCCGCGGTTGCAGAGGTCGATTGCACGTATTCGAAAAACCAGGGATGGAGGGGACAGGCGATTATTTCGGCTCGCGCACCGCCAGCTCGGCACTGCCGATCTTCGTGATCAGCCCCTCGAGCACGGTCTCTCGCATCCCTTCGACGAACTTGATCGAGCCGACGACGAGGTGCCCGCCCCCGCTCACGCCTCCCCCCTGAATCTCGGATCGGAGCTCCCGGACCATCCGTGGAATGTTCATCAGGACTCCGCGGGAGCGGAGCACGGCGAAATCGGGACCAAAGCCGATCGTGACCACGGGTTGGCCCGGTTGGGCACGGCAGAGCCGGTCGTGGACCTCGCCCGAGGTCTTCCCCGGCGGCGGGAACGTGAACTTGTGGGCGTGGATCTCGACGTCGAGGAGGAAGAGGCGCGCACCGTTCTCGAGAACGCGCTCCCTCACGTGGGGCATGGTCGCAGCCATCTGGTCCTCTATCATCGCGTTCGCGCCCTCCACGAGGAGGGCCACGAACTGCTCGTGCCGCTCGTGGTCGAAACCGAGGTCCAGGATCTCCTTGACGATCTCCCGCCCGTCGTTGAACCTGAGCCAGAACTGCTCGTAGTCGAGCGCGAGGGCCATGTCCTTGCACTGGTCCTCGGTGTACCGGTCCGCGACGAGGTCCAGATATCGCTGCCGTTCGGGGGCTTCGGATCGGTCGCCGACGGCCGCGACGGCGGGGAGGTGCCGGATGGCGTCCCCGATCGCCGGGTTGATCATGCGTGCGATCTCGGTCCCGAGCATGCCCGCGGTGATCCCGTAGTCCCCTCCGACGTGGTAAGGATTGACATGGGCGGCCAGGTACCGGTCGATGATGGCGTCGGGATGGTGATGATCGACCACGAGGAGATTGAGGCCGAAGACCCGCGCCTGCTTCATCGCCGGCTCGTCCTCCTCGGTCGAACCGTTGTCGGTCAGAACCACGAGCGGCATCTTCTGGCCGTAGCGGACGAGGTCCTTGGTCGCGAAGTCGAGATCGCGGGTCACGTCCTCGATCTCGTAGAACGGGGCCTTCGAGGGGGCGCGCTTGAAGAGGAAGTAGTCGGCATCGAAGTCGCCCCCGGACTCCCGGATCAGGGAGACGACCGCCTGTTCGATCGCGACGGCCGAGCAGATGCCGTCGGCGTCCGCGTGGTGGCGGAGCAGGATCGGCTGCGACACGAAGACCGCCTTCCGGATCGCCTTGGCGACCTCGCGCATCTGCAGCCTCAGCAGGTTCATGACCTCGCTCTCGATCAGGAGAGGCACGTCCGGGGGATCCGCCCGTGCGTCCAGCGCCGCCTCGATACGGGCACGGACCTCGTCGGCCTCCGGCCCCGGGAGCAGCGAGAGCGAGCTCACCTCGACCTGGACCTGGGAATTCCGCTGCATGACCTGGCCGTAGATCTGGACGATGTCCCCGAGGTTCGCCTCGGGGTATGCACGGACGCCCGCCTCGACGAAGGCCGCCGCGTTCTCTGTCCCGGTATCGTCCACCAGGGTGAAGATGGTGGGGCCGCTGGTCTGCTTGACCTGGGCGATCTCGCCCACGACCGTGACGGTCCGACCTATCCGGCTGCCGAGGTCACAGAGCCTGGTGACGGTCGTCTTTTTCACCACATCCTTCACCTCGTATTCCGGCAGGATCACCTCCTCGAGGTCGATGTTTCCGTTCGGTCGTATCTGCTTGACCCGGACCAGGAGGTCATCTCCCCCCTGGTGGTCGGTCCTGACGTTGGATTTGTGGACCAGGCCCTTGAGCCGGTCGTTCAGCTGGACGAAGGTGCCGAAGGTTGCGAATCCCTGGACGCGCCCCACGTAGATGGTCCCCTCCTCGACATCCGAGAGGTCACAGGCGGGGCTCAGGCGGTAGACGGTTACGGTGGCTGGGTGCATATGGATCTATTCCTTGAGGGTATTGTCTTGTATCCGGCGTGCGCGCGGTTGATCAGGTATTGTCGGCACGATATTTGAATGCCGCAGAAAAACACGGGGCCGTGACGACAGGGGACGGGACGCGGATTACCCGCGCCGCTGCCGCGTTCACGGGCCTCGTCGGGGTGAGCTTCAGGCCGCCGGGACCCTGCGCTCGATCAGCAGGCGCGAGGGCGAAGGGAGCTTGTACCCTCCCCGGGCGATGGCGGACTTGGCCTTCTCGGCGTGCTGCTCGGTGGTATAGACCGTGAAGATCTTCTGGTTCGGCGAGACGCGCGCCGCGGTACCGACAGCCTTACCGAAAGCGAGCCTCATCCCCTCGGAGACCCGGTCGGCCCCGGCGCCGGTGGCCTGTTTGTTCTCGCGCAGCACGTGGTGGGGGAAGGTGCGGATCTTCAGGTGGAAGTTCTGCCGTCCCACCTCCGAGACCAGCTTCCGGTTGATCGAGATGCGTGCCGCCTCGAGGGCCGTGTGGCGGATCTGGCAGGCCTCCTTCACGACGAGGGAGAGCTCGACGGGGAAGTCTCCCGACAGGTTGCCCATCTCGAACTGGACGATCTTGGAGCCGGGGACACCCCCCATGTACTTGCGACGCGTGTATGCCTTCTTGGAGATGTTCCTGTACATCTTGCCGGGTTTTCGGACCATGAACTGTACTCCTGAATAAAAGCCGTGCTCTATAAAATAGGGACGAACCGTATTAAATCTTGCTTCACGCCCCGCCCTGCCCCTCGTCGATCAGGCCGAGCACGTACCGGCGGAGGGCTGCGCAACCGTCGCTCGTACGGTTCCGGGGCCTCGGCTCGGAGAAGGTGGCGACCTCCCGGATCCGGCCGGGGCGGGCGGTGAGCACCACGATCCGGTCGGCAAGGAAGACGGCCTCGTCGACCGAGTGGGTCACGAAGAGGACGGTCTTCCTGGTCTTCTCCCAGATCTCCAGGATCTCGCGCTGCATCGCGTTCCGCGTCTGGGCGTCGAGCGCTCCGAAGGGTTCGTCCATCAGCACGACCGCCGGGTTGGTCGCGAGCGCCCTGGCGACCGCGACCCTCTGTCGCATCCCGCCCGAGAGTTCGTAGGGATACGCGCTGGCGAAACCCCCGAGGCCGACCAGGTCGAGGTACTCCCGGGCCGTTGCCGCGCGATCCGCCTTCTCGACTCCCGCGAGTTCGAGGCCGAACGAGATATTGTCGATCACCCGCCGCCAGGGGAAGAGCGAGTAGTCCTGGAAGATCATCCCGAGCCGGGGCGTGGGTCCATCCACCTCCTCGCCGTCGACGAGCACCCTTCCCTCCGTCGGGCGTTCGAGTCCGGCGATGATCCTGAGCAGCGTGGTCTTGCCGCAGCCCGAAGGGCCCAGGATGCAGACGAACTCCCCCTCGGGCACTTCGAGCGAGATCCCCTTCAGCGCCACGACGGGCTCGCCGTTGTTGCCGACGTACTCCTTCGAGACACCCTCGACGACGAGCTTCATCGCTCGAGCTCCCTCCAGCGGAACCACCTGCTCTCGACCTGCCGGAGACAGAAGTCGATCCCGAGCCCTATCAGGCCTATCACGATCATGCCCGCCACGATCACCTGGACCTGGCTGAAGTTGTACGAGTAGAGGATGAGGTACCCGAGCCCGGAGCTCGTCCCCGGCATCATCTCCGCGGCGACCACGCACATCCACGCGATCCCGAACGCGACGCGGAGCCCCGTCCAGATCGTGGGGAGCGCTCCCGGGAGGATGACTCTCACCAGGAGCTGTCTCTCTCTCGCCCCGAGGGTCATCGCTGCCTCGATCCAGGTCCGCTTCACCGACCTGACGCCGTCCAGGGTGTTGAGCAGGACGGGGAAGAAGGCTCCGAGGGCGATGATAAAGACCATGGAACCCAGCCCGATCCGGAACCAGGCGAGCGCGAGTGGCACCCAGGCGAGGGGTGGGACCGGCCGGAAGATCTGAACGAGCGGGTTGACGAGCTCCTCGACGAACTCCCAACGCCCCATCGCGATCCCGAGCGGTATCGCCAGAGCGGCGCCGACCAGGAAACCCACGAGAACGCGCTGGAGGGAGACCGAGGCGTTGTGAACGAGCGAGCCCGTTCCCAGGATGGAGGCGAACGGCGTCGCGAGCACGCTCGCCACGGACTCGATACGGGGGAGGATGAACGGGTTGTCGATCAGGATCGCCGCGATCTCCCAGGCGACGAGAAAGAGGATCGGCAGGACCGCCCACCGGAGGTTCCGGGCACCCCCGCCATTCCAGAGCTTCCCGAAACCCTCCCGCATTCTCCTCCCTTGGTCACTCGGTGATCGTAAAGCCCGCGTCCTTCAGGGCGTAGCGGACCATAACGTCCTGGATTGAGCCTTTCTGCGGGGCAGCGATCGTGAGGGGTCTTCCCTCGCCAGAGCGCGACTCGGCCCAGGATACGAAGGAGGCCCAGTCGGAAACCGGCGATCCGGCGGTCGCGACGAGGCCCGATCCCTCGTTATTGAGTGGGTGGAGCATCTTAATAGGAGTTCCCTTGTCGATCGCCCCGAGCGCGGGGGGCACGCCCGCGAAGGTCATGTGGGCGTTGTTGGTGGCGGCCATCTGCATCAGCTCGGGGCCGGCGCTCGCGGCAATGAGGCGCACCTCCGCCACCACCTGGTCGTTGACGACCAGGTCGCAGACATCGGGAGTGGCTTGAGCCGCGTTTCGGGGCACCAGCGCGATCCCGTAGGTCTCCTTCATCTCCTGGTGCTTCTTGATCCCCACCAGCAGGGCGGCCGAGTGCATGTCTGATTTCAGGTACCCGAGTGTGACCGGTCGCGACATCCTGCCCGGGGTTACGAACGACCTGGATGCCACCTGCTGCTTCGCACTCTCGTACGGTCCGAAGTCGAAGAGGATAGACTCCAGCTCGGAATCGCTGGCGTTCGCAAGTCGACCCGTCAGGAGCCCGAGCTCCTTCTGGGCGCCGATGAAGTCCCTGACTCCGCCGATCCATTCGTCTGTCGGCTCGTTCACGTAGAGAACGGTCGGGATCGCGTCCTTCATCACGTCCACGGAGCCGACAGAGACGCTCCCGTACGTGAAGTTCGAGCGTCCGACCATCCAGTCGGCCAGGACGTCGGCGGCCTCGTCCGGGTGCTCGGCGACGTAGGCGCTGCCGATCATCGTGATGGCCGAGATCGCGTTGACGAATTCAGGGTTCGAGGCGAGCAGGTCCTCGCGCGCCGAGAGCACGCAGCAGGGGTGCTGCTCCCACCTTCCGGCGGGGGGAAGGTCTCCCGACATCTCGACGAGCTGGGCGATGCCCGACTCGGTGGCGATCGAGACGAAGGGCTGCCAGGCGATGTAGCCGTCGATCTGGTTCGTGGCGAGCAGGTTCGGCATCGGCCCGACGCCCTGGCTGTAGAGGATCCTGACCGAGGCGTTCTTGCCGGCCCCGTTCCCGTCCGGAGTCGTGCAGCCGGCGACCAGGAGGGCCGCGACGGCCACGAGTGCCAGCACGGGCAGCAGTTCTCGCGTGTTCATGTCAGCTCGATAAGCCGGCCTGAGTGATAATCATTTTCCTATTCGCGCCGAAATTTCTCTTATCAGGCCGCTTTATCGCCCTCATTTTTCTGTTCTGTATAGTATTTGTCGAAAATACGTCTAGGGGTCCGCTGGTCGGAAGAATGGGGAGCACATGCCTCCGCCGACATCATCATCACAGTTCGTGCTGATAATGAGAGGATAGTATGGTGCAGGACGTGGTGCGGGGCGGGCGCCTCGATGGGGAACGGACAGAGGACGTGAACTGGCTGCTCTCATCGGCCGAGGGGGATAGGTACATCGCGGATGCGGACCTGCTCGTGGACCTGGCGCACGTCCTGATGCTCCTGCGGCAGGGGATCCTGGGAGAGCCGGAGGCCCGCACCCTGCTCGGCGGCCTGCTCTCACTCCGCGACTCCGGGCTCCCCGGGTCGGTCCTGGACCCGTCCTTCGAGGATATCCACGCCGGGATCGAGGCCCACCTCACCGCCATGGTCGGGGACGAGGCGGGGGGGCGGCTCCACGTGGCCCGTTCGCGGAACGACGAGGTCGCTACCTGCCTGCGCCTCCGGCTCCGCGACGAGCTCCTCGGAGCGGCTGGCGACGCCTGCGCGCTCCGCGCCGTCCTGCTCGAGGTGGCGGCATCCCACGCCGAGAGCGTGATGCCCGGTTTCACCCACCTCCAGCACGCGCAACCGACGACGCTCGCCCACCACCTGCTCGCCTACTCGGGGGCTCTCGAGCGTGACACCGCCCGCCTCCTGGATTGCTACGCGCGCACGAACCGTTCGCCGCTCGGCGCCGCCGCCCTCGCCTCCACCGGGTTCCCCGTCGACCGCGAGTGGACGGCGGCACGGCTCGGTTTCTCCGGTATTCTCGAGAACTCCATGGACGCCGTCTCCGGGCGCGACTTCGCGCTCGAGGCTCTCTCGTGTTCGGCCGTCCTGACGGGCACCCTCTCGAGGCTCGCGGGCGAGCTCGTGCTCTGGTCCTCCCCGCTCGTCGGTTTCGTCGTGCTCGACGACTCCTACTGCTCGACCTCCTCGATCATGCCCCAGAAGAAGAACCCCGACACCCTCGAGCTGGTGCGGGCGAAGGCATCCTCGGTCTCGGGAGCGCTCGCCGCCTCGCTCGGGATCGTGCGGGGGCTGCCGCAGTCCTACAACCGCGACCTCCAGGAGCTGAGCCGCCACCTCTGGCGGGGAGTCGACGACGCTCGCCGCTCGCTCCGCGTCATGGCGGGGGCGCTCCGGACCGCCCGGTTCGATACCGGCCGCATGGCCGAGGAAGCGGGCCGGGGCGGGTCGACGGCCACCGAGCTCGCCGACACGCTCGCCCGGGAGTTCGGCATGCCTTTCAGGACCGCGCACCGCGTGGTCGCCGGGGCTGTCCGCCGGGGCCGGCTCGACCTCGCCGGGATCGAGGCCGAAGCCCTGGCGACGGCGGAGATCTCGCTCGTCGCCCGCGGGCTGGACCAGGGCCGCGTCGACCGCGCCCTCGACCCGCTCGAGTCGGTCCGGGTTCGGGGTACTGCCGGCGGTCCCGCGCCGGGCGCGGTCCGCTCCACGCTCGGGTCCGCCGGGGCTCGCCTCGAGAGGGACCGGGCCTTCGTGATAGGAGAGCAGGAGCGGGTCAGGGTCGCGATCGACGGCCTCGTCGCCGCTGCGAGGGAGGCGGCGGTATGACGGAGGCGCTCGCCGCCGGGGACCGGGTCGCCTGCACCGTCGGCTCGACCGAGCTGGGCGGGACATACATCACGGACCGGGACGGTATGCGGGTCGTCAAGCTCGACAGCGGGTACAACATCGGTGTCCACCCAGGGCGCGTCCGGTTCGCCGGGCGCCCCCGGGCCGCTCCGGGGCCCGGTATCGAGGTCGAGCAGGACCGGTCGCTCCCCGAGCTCGCGATCATCTCCACCGGCGGGACCATCGCGAGCCGGATCGACTACCGGACGGGGGCGGTGACCAGCCAGTTCACGGCTGCCGACATCCTCCGCGCGATCCCCGACCTCGCCCGGATCGCCCGGTACCGGACCCGGGTCATCGCGACGATCCTCTCCGAGAACATGACCCCGTCACTCTGGCAGGAGCTCGCCCGCGCGGTCCAAGACGAGATCCGGGCGGGCGCGTCGGGCGTCATCGTGACCCACGGGACGGACACCATGTCGTTCACTGCCGCGGCCCTGGCGTTCATGATCTCGACCCCGGTCCCGGTGGTCCTGGTCGGCTCCCAGCGCTCCGCGGACCGGCCTTCGTCGGACAACGCCATGAACGGGGTCTGCGCGGCGTCGGCAGCCGTCTCGGACCTGGGCGAGGTCGTGGTCGTCATGCACGATACCCCCTCGGACGATCGCTGCGCGATCCACCGCGCGACCCGCGTCAGGAAGCTCCACACCTCGCGCCGCGACGCCTTCGCCTCGGTCGGTCTTCCTCCCCTCGGCACCGTCGCGTATCCCGACGGGGGGGTCGAGCTCGGCCCGGGCGCGGTGCGCCGGGGCGCACGTCCGCTCGAGCTCGACGACCGTCTCGAGCCGAACTGCGGCCTGGTCCAGTTCTACCCGGGGATGGACCCGGGTATACTCGACGCTTTCTCGGGCTACGCAGGGGTCGTCGTCGCCGGAACGGGGCTCGGGCACGTCTCGACACCGTGCATCGACCGGCTCGGCGCCCTCACCGGGGACGGGACCACGGTGGTGATGACCTCGCAGTGCCTCGATGGCCGTATCTGCGACCGGGTCTACGATACCGGCCGTGACCTGCTCGCCGCCGGCGTGCTCGAGGGGGGAACCATGCTCCCCGAGGTCGGGCTCGTGAAGCTGATGTGCGTCCTCGGCCGGACGCGGGATCCGGCCGAGGTGGCGCGGCTGATGCAGACCGATCTCGCAGGCGAGATGCCCGGGAGGACGCCGCATGGACTTTGAAAAGGTCGGCCTGGTCGCGGGCATCGAGATCCATCAGCAGCTCGATACGACGACCAAGCTATTTTGCGGCTGCCCCACCGCCGTCCGTCCGGTCGAGGAGCACGACGGCGAGTTCTTCCGGTACCTCCGGGCTACCGCTTCCGAGCTCGGCGAGATCGACAGGGCCGCCGAGGAGGAGATGAAGCAGGTCAGGCGATTCCGGTACCTCGCGTACGACACGACCTGCCTGGTCGAGAACGACGACGAGCCCCCGTCGCCCCTTAACGAGGAGGCGCTCGAGGTCACGCTCCAGGCGGCAAAGGCCTTCGGCATGACCCCGATCGAGCAGGTGCACGTGATGCGCAAACTCGTGATCGACGGCTCGAACACGAGCGGGTTCCAGCGGACCGCCCTCGTCGCGGTCGGGGGACTCCTCCCGAACGGGGGACGGATCGATTCGATCTGCCTGGAAGAAGAGGCGGCCCAGCGGGTCGAGGACGCCTGCTTCTCGCTCGACCGGCTCGGCATTCCCCTCGTGGAGATCACGACCTCGCCCTGCCTCCGGACTCCCGACGAGGTCCGCGAGACGGCCGCGCACATCGGGATGGTGCTCAGGTCGACGGGCCGGGTCAAGCGAGGGATCGGGACGATCAGGCAGGACCTGAACGTCTCGATCAGGGAAGGGGCCCGCGTCGAGATCAAGGGAGTCCAGGAGCTCGACCTGATCGCCGAGGTCGTCCGGCGCGAGGTCGCGCGTCAGATGGAACTGCTCGAGATCCGCGCCGAGCTCCTCGCTCGGGAAGCCCGCGTCGAGGATGAACCGGTCGACGTCTCCGGCATCTTCGCCAAGACGGCCTCTTCGGTGCTGAAACGAGCCCCGGTCGTGCTGGCTCTCTGCCTCCGCGGCTTCAGCGGGCTCGTGGGGCGCGAGCTGCAGCCCGGGCGGCGGCTCGGCTCCGAGCTCTCCGATTACGCCAAGAAATGCGGGGTCGGGGGCATCTTTCACACCGACGAGCTCCCGGCCTACGGCGTGACCCCTGCCGAGGTCGACGTGCTCCGCTCTGCGCTCGGCGCTGCGGATAGGGATTGCGTCGTCCTCGTCTCCGGAACCCGCTCGAAGACCGAGTGCGCGGTCCGGCAGGTGGCCCGCCGGGCCCGCTGTGCACTCGAAGGCGTCCCGGAGGAGACGCGGCGGATGCTCGAGGGGGGGTCGAGCGCGTACATGCGCCCGCTCCCGGGCGCGGCACGGATGTACCCCGAGACGGACGTCCTCCCGGTCAGCATCACGGGGGAGCGGTGGGCCGCCGTGGGGACGCCCGAACTCCTGACCGAGAGGGCCAGACGGTTCGAGCGGGAGTACGGCCTCGATGCGTCCGTCGCCCGTCAGCTGGCCGACGCGGAGCGGTTGCCGCTCTTCCTGAAGGCGGTCGGTGCCGGCGTCGGGCCATCGCTCGCCGCAAGGACCGTGCTCGCGACCCTCAAGGAGCTCTCCCGCGACGGTGTCTCTCTCGACCGGATCTCCGATGACGATGTCGCCGGTGTCCTCGTCGCCGTGGAGACGGGGCGGGCGGGAAAAGAGGCCGTCCCCGCCCTGCTCAGGGCAGTCGCGGAGGGTTCAAGGGCCGAGGAGGCCGTCGCGGCCCTCGGGCCGGCCCCGGGTCAGGAGGAACTCGACGCAATCGTGGAGCGGGTGATCGCCGAACGGGCCGGGTTCATCGCCGAGCGGGGGATGGCCGCCCTGGGCCCGCTGATGGGGGTCGTGATGGCGGAGGCAGGGGGCGCGGCAGACGGAAGAGCGGTCTCGGAGCTTCTCCGCCGCGCCCTGAAACGAGCGCTGGAATGACGGCAGATTTAAAGGGGCTCGGAGTCAACTGATACAGGAGTTCGATTCATGGGAAAGACAGGCACGACCCAGTGGGTCCAGATCAAGGGGGCCAAGGGCCAGCTCAGGCTGGTCCCGGCGAAGGAGGGGGGCCTGAAGAAACCAGGCCCGAACCAGCGCTACAAGGCCGGAATCACGGTCAAGAAGCTCGATGCGATCTCCGAGGCGAACAGCCGCAACCCCCGCCGGCGCGGCGGACGCGGAGGGCGCGGAGGGCGCGGGCGGCCGGGCGAGTCCGAGGAGAAGCTGATCCGCAGCCGCGTCCAGCGGGCCAAGGTCTCGATCGTCGGACCGAAGCAGCGCTCGGGCAGGTAACCAACCTTTTTTTGCCCGTCGCGGCGTCCTGATAGGCATGGATCTAAAACGAGCCCTCGAGTCGTACAAGTGGGCCGAGCACCTCAAGAACTCGCTGATCATGAGCTCCCAGCTCCTGGCGTCCGTCCCGTCGTACCCGGAGAACGAGCGCGGCGGCGCCACGAGAGCGGTCATCACTGTGCTCGAACTCCTCCGCGGTGACGCCCAGCGTGCCAGCCATGCGACGGGCGAGCAGCCGTTCCTCCGCGCGGCAGAGGAGCTGTCCGGCGCGATCAGCCTGGCCGAGAGCCGGGAATACGGCCTCGCTGCCGAGAGGGTCGGCATGGCCATCTCACAGGTCACAACATCTGCCCAGGGAGCCTGGGAGCGCCTGTCTGCTGATGGATTCGTCTGAGTTCCTCGGGTTCCTCTCGTCCCGGACCTCGATCCGCTCGTACCGGGAAGAAACCCTGGACCCCGGGGCTCTCGCCTACATGCTCTCCTGCGCCTCGTCCGCGCCGAGCGCCGGCAACCTGGAGTCCTGGGATGTCGTGGTGGTGACCGAACCCGGGACGAAAGAGGCGCTCTCGGAGGCGGCGCTCGACCAGCCCCATATCCGTGAAGCCCCGGTGGTGCTCGTGGTCGGGGCCAACTACGTCCGGGCGATGTCGCGGTACGGCGACAGGGGAATCCTGTACGCGGTCTGCGACGCCTCGATCGCCTGCACCTACATGATGCTCGCGGCCCACGCGCTCGGCCTCGGGTCGTGCTGGACCGGGGCGTTCGACGACGAGGACGTCAGGGACGTCCTGGGACTCCCGCAGCACGTCCGGCCCGTCGCGCTCCTCGCGGTGGGACACGGCGAGCAGACGAGCGGGATGACGTCGCGTCTCCCCGTCGAGGAGCACGTGCACCTCGAGGCCTGGTGAGACCCGTTGACGGACTACGTGGTGACCATGGAGTCGGCCTGGGTCGTCCGCGACGCGAGGTCGCTCGACGACGCGATCGCGATCGCGATCGGCGAGGCCGGCAAGCGGCTCAACCCTGCCGCCAAGTATGTCGAGATCGAGGCCGGCCAGGCGGCCTGCCCGTCGTGCGGGGAGTCCCTCAACTGCGGACTCGTGGTCGCGGAGACGGCCCTCGTCGGCCTCGTGCTGGAGATGACCGTCTTCCGGGCCGAGTCCGAGGAGCACGCCAGCAGGATCGCGAAGTCCGTCGTCGGAAAGGCGCTCAGGGACGTGCCGCTCAGGGTCGTCGAGGTCCGTGCCGTCGAACCGTCGTCCGACCAGGGAGGGGGCAGGATGCGGCGTCCCCGGAGACGGTGAGCCGATGATCACGGTCGTCGGCCACACGGCGATCGACCACATCAGCCGGGTCTCCCACCTCCCTGGCCCGAACGGCTCCGCCTCTATCACCGACCGCCGGGTTCTCTTCGGGGGCGGTGCCGCCAACATCGCGGCGGGGATCGCGCGCCTGGGAGGCGAGGTCGAGCTGCTCTCGGCGGTGGGTGGCGACTTCGCGGGTTCCGACTACGACCGCTGGCTCGGTGACCTGGGCGTCCGGAAGCGGTTCTACACCGTTTATGACGCGCACACGGCCACCGCGTTCATGTTCACGGACGGGCACGGCGACCAGATAACCTTCTTCGAATGGGGCGCCTCGGCGGCGTTCGCCCAAGAGCAACCCCCCTCGCTTGACTTCGTCCACATGGCGACAGCGGACCCCCTTTTCAACCGCGGGATTGCAGAGCGGGCGCGCTTCGCCTCGTTCGACCCGGGCCAGGACCTTCACCGGTACGAAGCCGGCGACCTGGAGGCGATCCTGGACGCGATCGACATCCTCTTCGCGAACCATCACGAGGTCGAGGGCATGTGCCGCCTCCTCGGGATCAGCCGCGACGCCCTGGTCGCCCGGGTGCCGGTCGCGGTCTTCACCGAGGGGCGACATGGCTCCCGGGTCGCCGGCGGCGGGACGGAGTTCAGCGTGCCGGCCCTGCCGGTGAGGATGACGGATCCCACCGGCGCGGGCGACGCATACCGCGCCGGGTTCCTGACCGCCTACCGCCGGTCTCTCCCGCTCGAGACCTGCGCCCGGGCAGGGACCGTGACGGCCTCGTTCGCCGTCGAGGTCGAGGGTTGCCAGACGAACCTCCCCGACTGGGAGTCGATGCGGTCGAGATACGAAGCGAACTTCGGTGCGCTTATCTGACCCGTTACCCCATCTCCTGCTGGTTGTCGTCCATGGTCTTCGCTGCCCTCACCTCCGGCGGGAAGGACTCGGTCCTGGCGTGCCAGATGGCCCTCGACGCGGGGATCGACGTCGGATACATGGTCACGGTCCGACCGGCGAACCCGCACTCCTACATGTTCCACTCCTCGAACCTGGACGCGGTCCCCGCGATGGCCGGCGTCGCGGGCATGGCCTGCGTCGAGGTTCCGAGCGGGGGCGAGAAGGAGGTTGAACTAACCGACCTGGAGCGAGGACTCGCCGCCCTTCCGATCGACGGACTGGTCGCCGGGGCCGTCGCCTCTTGGTATCAGCGCGACCGGATCGACGGGATCGCCGGTCGGCTCGGTCTCGAGGTCTTCCTGCCCCTCTGGGGTACGGACCCGGGGGCCCTCCTCCGCCAGGTCGCAGCGCGCCTCCACGCGATCATCGTCGTGACGGCCGCCGACGGTCTGGACGAGTCGTTCCTCGGCGCACGGATCGACGCCGGCCTGATCGGGCGCCTGGAGAGGGTCGCCGCGTCACGGGGGATCCACCTCGCCGGGGAGGGCGGCGAGTACGAGACCCTCACGCTCGATGCCCCCTTCTTCTCGAGGCCGATCACGTATTCCGATGAAGAGAGGCGCCGCTCTCCCGGGCGGAACGAGCTCGTGCTGCGGGGCTTTGCCTGATGGGCGATCCGGCCGACGTCCGGGTGGCGAACCTCGCCCGGTTCATCTTCCAGGCCCCGTCCTGGCGCCGTTCCATCGTGATCGTGCTCGCACTCGGGTTCTTCGTGGACCTGGGCCTGCAATCGCTCGGAGGCCAGGGCCGGTTCTTCGGGACCCTGGCGTTCACCCTCCCCGCGCTCGTGGCGTTCGTGATGACCGCCTTCGTCGTCGAGAAGATGGAGAGGCCGCTCACCTGGAACCGCTCGGCCCTCCTCGCCGCCGCCTGCATGATCTTCATGGTCCTGATCACGCTACCGTGGGCCACGTTCTCGCGCGAGTTCGTCCCGCCCGCCTATGCGGCGGCACTCGGTTTCGTCTTCGGCGTCCGCGTCCTGGTGCTGGTGGCGGTCTCTGACTACCGGATCGTGAGGATGATCATCCCGGCCTCTATCCAGTCCCTGACGGGAGCCGCGGTGGGAACCGCCCTCTTCGGCGAGATGTTTCTCCAGCT
This sequence comes from Methanospirillum sp., assembly GCA_012728895.1. Lineage (GTDB taxonomy): Archaea > Halobacteriota > Methanomicrobia > Methanomicrobiales > Methanospirillaceae > UBA288. The sequence goes on from JAAYEG010000029.1 coordinate 14,604, forward strand.
GGCGGTCGTCCTGATGGGGGTCTTCCTGGTCGGGTTCTCGCTCCTGATCTGGCTGATCGACCGGCCGGTCCAGCGTTCTTTCGGGGTCCGCGGCCTCTCGTTCCTGAACGCGTTCATCGCCCATCTCACCGACGGATCGAGGGCGATGGAGAAGTTCTTCCAGGAGATCGGGGAGGCCGTGACCGTCCCCCAGACGAGTCTCTTCTTCCGGCGGGCGGGCCGCCCTGACCTGGTCCTGACCATCCCGAACGTGCACCCGGGGCCGATGGGCGAGATCGGGGGCGGCAACATCCCGGTCCGGTTCGCTGCCGGGTTCGAGGAGTCGGTGATGGTCCCGCACGGGTGTGCGACGCACGACTTCAACCTCGTGAGCGAGGACGAGATCCAGAAACTCGTCGACGGGGTCCAGTCGACGAAGTCGGGACTCGAATTCCAGGAGAAGGCCTCCCGGGCTGTCCGCTCGGTCTCGGGGACGGTCCTTCTCGTCGCGCAGCGGCTGGGAGACGCGCTCCTGGTCATCGCGACCCGCGCTCCGCTCACGACCGAGGACCTGGACTTCTCGTTCGCCCCGACGTTCGAGGCAGAGGGGCGCCGGCGTTTCGCGCACCTCGGGTTCGTGGACGCCCACAACTGCCTGGCCGAGACCTGGAAACCGGTGATGCCGGGGACGCCCGTCGGCGCCGAGTACCTCCGGGGGGTCCGCGACTCCGTGGACGCCATGGCCGGAGAGCCCTGCTCGGCGTTCTCCGTGGGGTACGGCAGAAAGCCCGCGCCGTTCTCGCGGGAGCAGGGCTTCGGCGACCTCGGCGTGCAGGTCCTCGTCGTCGAGACCGGGGGACAGCGGACGGCCTACATTCTGGTCGATGGCAACAACATGGTCAGGGGAGCGCGGGAATACCTGATCGCCCGATGTCTCGAGTACGTGGACGAGGCGGAGGTGATGACGACCGACTCGCACGTGGTGAACACGATCGCGGGCAGGAACCCGGTGGGGCTCGTGGTCCCGGTCGAGGACCTGGCGCCCGTGCTCGAGCTGGCGCTCCGGGCGGCCATCGCCGACCTCGCGCCGGCGAGTGCAGCTTCCTCGACCGCCTGGTGCGAGGGGGTCGTGATCTTCGGCTCGACGAGCATCACGCAGCTCGCAGCCACGGTCAACGCGATCCTCGTCTTCATCGCGCCGCTCTCCCTCGCGATCGTGCTCCTGGCGTTCGGTCTCTCGGTCGTGACGTACCTGCTCCTGGTCTGACACGCCCGGCGACGGCGAGGCGGGTCCCCCCGTGGGCACCCTGGTTCCCGATGGACGGCACCGTACCGCGCCTGTCCGGAAACCGCCACCGTGCGCGATATCCCTCGACCGACATGAACCCGCCGGCGCGACTGAAGGTCTCCGGGCCCGGATCTCCGCCGGCTCGGCGCCTGCCCCCGGGAGGGGGTCCCCCGGTTATGTCCACAGGATCTCCGGAGTGCCCGGGTGAAGAGGCCGGGACCCGGGGGTTGCATCGCCGGGGGGGCCGGCTCGCCGGACTGCCGGCGGCACCCCCGCCGGGCCGGGCGGCGGGGCCGCATCGGCCCGATCCCTGCCGCACATGGACCGACGGCGTCACCGGTCGCCGCCGGTACTCTCTCAGCCTCCCGTGCCGGCTCCTCGCAGCAGGATCGCAGAAGCCTCCAGGTCGACTGACTGCTCGGGGTAGTTGCTCTGGGGAAAGCCGCTGACCCCGTCCCCTTCGTTCGAGGGGAAGAGCGCGACATGGAGATGGGACACCCTGCCGCCCCGGGCAAACATGCAGACGTGGTCGGGGGCGTACGCCTTCCTGATCATCAGGGCAACCGTCTTCACCGCCCTGAAGAGTTTCGCGATCTCGTCGTCCGAAAGGTCGTAGAACTTATCGACGTGGACCTTCGGGACCACCAGGCAGTGCCCCGGCGCACAGGGCGAGGTGTCGAGTATGCCGATGCAGTACTCGTCCTCGTAGACCCTCCGAGCCACGATCTCCCCGTTCGCGATCCGGCACAACACGCAGTCCATGCACTCCCATGGAGACGGTCCGGTATAAAACGATCCCACCCGGACGCGGCAGGGGGGATGGGGCGGTGCGTGGAGTCGGGGGACTTCGGGCTCCCCGTCAGAGAACGCCCGGAAATTGAACGGCGCCAGCCCCGGTACTGCTGCCGGCCACCGATACGCCAGGATCCCTTCGTCCGCCCGGCTGAAACGCGACCTCGCACGGGTTGGCCGGGCGGGGGTGGCCGGCGGCGGGCGGCGACGCGGGCCGTGCTCGGTGGCCGCAAGTGATTAACGCGCTCGGGGCCAGTACACCTGAGAGCGAAGGTATCCAAGTTCGGCCAACGGAGACGGACTTAAGATCCGTTCCTGAAGAGGTTCGCCGGTTCGAATCCGGCCCTTCGCATAAAGGAGAAGAAGTATCAAATCTATTACGAACTTTTATCCCTCTTCTCTGGTTCGCGCACGACGCAATCCACATTTCCCGTGAGGGCCTCGCGTATGTTCCTATTCTCATCGAAGCCCGCCTGAGGCTTCCAGGAGAAAATATATTTAATTCCAAATTTAAAGAAGGCCAATTTGAATTTTAATTTGGCGTTTAATTTTGGGTATAGTGTCATTTCAACCCCTAACTCCTATCATGTAGGAGGAGTTCATGACCAGGATTATCTGCCCGCGCTGTCACTGCGAGAAGTTGTATCGCATGAGCACGGGAAAGCGTCGATGCTCCCA
>JAAYEG010000030.1 GCA_012728895.1 Methanospirillum sp.
CGATCGAGGACCCGTCGAACCAGATCCCCTCGGTCAGGGCCTTCTCGGCCTGGGCGGCGGGGATGGCGACGTTCTTCGGCAGCCCCTGGATATCCGAGAACTGGAGCCTGATGAACTTCACCAGGTCGGCGTCTATCCGTTCGAGCAACTCTGACACGGTATCGGTCGACATATTGGAAGGTAGCTTCTATCCAATACTATATATCTATTCCCACCATACCGCATAGGCAGGGGGCGCGGAACTCCGCGTCCCACAACGAGGAACCATGTGCGGGATTATCGGCGTGATCGACCGGGGGCGGGAGGTGATGGACGGCTCGGCCATCCGGCGCTCTCTCTCTCTGATGAACGAGCGCGGCAGCGGCGAGGGCGCGGGCTACGTCGCGTACGGCGTCTACCCCGAGTTCCGGGACTACTTCGCGCTCCACGTCTTCTTCGACAACCTCCACGAGACCAGGCCGAAGGTGGACGCGCTCCTCCACCAGTGGGGGCGCGTGGTCCACGACGAGGAGATCCCGACCCGGGATACCGCGCGCCTGCGGAAGGTCCACACCCCGTGGCGCTACTTCTTCAAGCCGGACGTGCGCCTGATGCCCCGCTCGACCACGCCCGCCGAGGAGATCGTGACCGAGCTGGTGATGCGGATCAACACCGCGATCGACGGCGCGCTCGTCTTCAGCTCGGGGAGGAACGTGGGGGTCTTCAAGGCGGCGGGCTGGCCCGAGGAGGTGGCGGACTTCTACCGGATCGAGGAGTACGAGGGCCACTGCTGGCTCGCGCACAACCGCTACCCGACCAACACGCCGGGCTGGTGGGGCGGCGCGCACCCCTTCAACCTCCTGGACTGGTCCGTGGTCCACAACGGCGAGATCACGAGCTACGGCACGAACCGCCGGTACATCGAGTCATTCGGCTACCGCTGCACCATGTTCACGGACACCGAGGTAGTCGCGTACCTCGTCGACCTCCTGGTGCGCCGCCACGGGCTCCCGGCGGAGCTCGCGGTCACGGCCCTCGCGCCGCCGTTCTGGGACGAGATCGACGCGATGGACGACAGGCGCCGCCGGCTCCACCATGCCCTCCGGCTCACCTACGCCTCGGCTATGATGAACGGGCCGTTCGCGATCGCCGTCGCCGACCAGGACTCGTTGGTCGCGTTCACCGACCGCTCCAAGCTCCGGCCGCTCGTCGGCGCCGAGGCGGGGGACCGGCTCTACGTCTCGAGCGAGGAGGCGGCGATCCGGGCCATGGAGCCGAGGCTCGACCGCGTCTTCATGCCGCGGGCCGGCGAGCCGATCGTCGGGAGGTGCCGGTGACCCCCTCGATCGGCAGCCTGCCGCCGAAGTACCGGGTCACGATCGACCATGACCGGTGCATGCTCTGCGGCCGGTGCGTGGTGAACTGCTCGTACGGCGTCTTCCGCCTCGACGGCGACCGCGTCCGGACCAACTCGCGCGTCTGCACGGCATGCCATCGCTGCGTCGCGTACTGCCCGCGGGACGCGATCTCGATCCAGGAGCGCCCGCTCGACTACCGCACCCACCCCGTCTGGACGCGGGGGGTGCGCGAGTCGATCTACAGCCAGGCGCGGACCGGGAAGATCGTGCTGGCGGGGATGGGGAACGCGCTCGACTACCCCATGATCTTCGACCGGCTCGTGCTCGACGCCTGCCAGGTGACGAACCCCTCGATTGACCCGCTGCGCGAGCCGATGGAGCTCCGCACCTACCTGGGCAAGAAGCCGCAACGGCTCGAGCTGGGGACGCGCGGGGACGGCGGGGTCGATCTCCTGACCGAGCTCGCGCCGAACCTCTGCCTCGAGACCCCGATCATGATCGGGCACATGTCCTACGGCGCGATCTCGCTCAACGCCCAGCTCGCGATGGCGCGGGCCGTCTCGGGCCAGGGGACGTTCATGGGCACGGGCGAGGGGGGACTCGCCGAGCCGCTCCGGCCGTACCAGGGCCACCTGATCGTCCAGGTGGCCTCGGGCCGGTTCGGTGTCGACATCGACTACCTGGAGCGCGGGGCCGCGATCGAGATCAAGATCGGGCAGGGGGCGAAGCCCGGCATCGGGGGCCACCTACCGGGCGAGAAGGTGAACGCGCTCGTCTCGCGGACGCGGATGATCCCCGAGGGCTCGGACGCGATCTCGCCCGCGCCGCACCACGACATCTACTCGATCGAGGACCTGGCCCAGCTCGTCCGGTCGCTAAAAGAGGCGACGGGGTGGAAGAAGCCGGTCTTCGTCAAGATCGCCGCCGTCCACAACGTCGCGGCGATCGCGGCGGGGATCGCCCGCTCGGCGGCCGACGCGGTGGTCGTCGACGGGTTCCGCGGCGGCACAGGCGCAGCCCCGCGGGTCTTCCGCGACCACGTCGGGATCCCGGTGGAGGCGGCCGTCGCGGCGGTCGACGCCAAGCTCCGGAGCCAGGGGATCCGGAACGAGGTCTCGGTGATCGCCTCGGGCGGGATCCGCGAGTCGACCGATGTCGCGAAGATCATCGCGCTCGGCGCGGACGCGGTCTACATCGGGACGGCGGCGCTGGTCGCGCTGGGGTGCCGGGTCTGCGGGTCCTGCTACCGCGGGCTCTGCCCCTGGGGGATCGCGACCCAGCGGCAGGACCTGGTGGACCGGCTCGACCCCGTCGCGGGCGGTGAGCAGGTCGGGAACCTGATCCACGGCTGGACGCTCGAGCTCGCGGAACTGATGGGCGCAGCGGGGATCAACTCGATCGAGAGCCTGCGCGGCAACCGCGACCGGCTCCGGTCTTACATGGTCGACCAGGCGCTGATGGACGTGCTCGACGTGAAGTCCGTGGGGGCCTGAAATGCGGACGGTGGTGATCGACGCGGCGGGGATGCACTACACGCCGCTCAACAACCTGGTCCGCGAGGCGGTGGCGCGCGGGGCGGAGCGGATCGTCCTGGAGAACGTGCTCGGCCAGCGGTTCATCGCGAACGGGGTCCGGGGGGACGTGGCGATCGAGGTCCGCGGGGTGCCCGGCGGCGACCTGGGGATGTTCATGTCGGGGCCGCGGATCGAGGTCTTCGGCAACGCGGAGCACGCGCCGGGGAACACGATGGACGCGGGCGAGATCGTGGTCCACGGCTCGGCGGGCGACGCGGTCGGCCACTCGATGCGCGGGGGCCGGATCTTCGTCGAGGGCGCGATCGGCTACCGCGGGGGGATCCACATGAAGCAGTACCTCGAGAAGCACCCCGTCCTGGTGGTCGGCGAGTACGCCCGGGCCTTCCTCGGGGAGTACATGGCCGGAGGGACCGTGCTGGTTCTGGCGCGCCACGGCGGGCCGGCGGTGGAAGAGCGCGGCCTGGGCTCGGGGATCCACGGCGGCGAGATCGTGCTCCGGGGCGGGCTGGACCCACGGTATCTCGGCGTGGGCGCGACGACCGTGCCGATGGACGCCGGGGCCATGGCGCGGGTACGGCCGCTGGTCGAGGCCTACTGCGCCCACTTCGGCGTCGACGCGGACCCCCTGCTCGATGACGACTACACGCGGGTGGTGCCGGCCTCGGCCCGGCCGTTCGCGGACAAGTACACATGGGAGTGAGGATGGGACTGACCTGTTACCTGGACCTGAAGGCGGCGGTCTGGGACCGCGGCACCTGCTCGGGCTGCGGCGCCTGCGCGGCCGTCTGCCCGGCCGACGCGATCCGGATCGAGGAGGGCGCGGCGACCCCGGCGAACATCGGCTACTGCAAGGCGGAGACGGACAGCGTCCCCTGCGGGGCGTGCTACGACGCCTGCCCGCGGGTCGGGCCGGCGAGGTCGCCGGGGATCGGCGAGGCCGTGGCCCGGGTCTCGGCGAGGGCTGCGTTCGAGATCCCCGGCCGGCAGAGCGGCGGCGCGGTGACGGCGGTCCTGGAGCACGCGCTCCGGGCCGACCTGGTTGATGCCGTCGTGACCGTGAGCGAGGATCGGTGGACGCACAAGCCGGTCTCGACCCTCGTCACCGACGCGGAAACGCTGGTCACGACCGCGGGCTCGCGGTACAACTGGTGGGTCCCACTCCTCTCGGCCCTGAAGGTCGCGGTGGTCGAACGGAAGTACCGCCGGGTCGCCGTGGTCGGGGTGCCGTGCGTGGTCCAGGCGATCGCCCGGATGCGGGCCTCGGAGAACGACCTCCTGGTCCCGTACGCGAACGCGATCCGTCTCGTGTTCGGGCTCTTCTGCACGGAGTCGTTCGACTACGACCGGCTGATGGAGGGCAAGCTCCGCGGCGAGCACGGGGTCGAGCCCTGGCAGGTCCGCCGCCTCGACGTGAAGGGGAAGCTCGAGGTGCAGCTCGCGGACGGGAACGCGCTCGAGCTGCCGATGAAGGAGCTCGAGGACTGCATCCGGCCGGGCTGCGCGACCTGCACGGACTTCGCGGCGGCGGCGGCGGACATCTCGGCGGGGGCCGTGGGCGCGGCGTCGGGCTGCACGACGCTCCTGGTCCGGACGGCGGTGGGGAAGGGCTTCGTCGACGCCGCCGTCGCGGCCGGCCGGCTCGAGGTCTGCGGCGACGTGGACATGGGCGCGGTCGAGCGGCTCGCGGCGCGGAAGGCGGCGCGGGGGGGGTGAGCGATCCGATCTGGACACATCCGCGGCCGCTGGCGGCGTCACGATGGCGGGTCGCTCCCGGCGAAATCTTCTGTTTTTATTTCCAGTTAATCACCTGCGGATTTTTCCCTTCAAGAATGGGGATGTACCTGGGGATCGAAAACGACTCCCGCTGTCCGGAGACGGTTTCGGGTCCGCCGTCATCCACGATTGATACGCGCTGATCTTGATGAATCCGGGACAGGGGACGCGGTCGGTTTCGTTCGCTGGCATCTCCTTTCTCCGGCGTTCAGACCTGGACTGAACTGCGAGGATCTATCTCAATGGCCGGTTCTAGAGTTTTGCGAATTTCCTATCGGCACATCCAGACTCAATTATAAATATTTGTTACCTCCAGTTACTGTCAGATGGGGTGATACAAATGCCCACGGCATCGAATGGCGCATCGAAGGGCGGCTCGGTACCGATTGTCCCTGTGCTCGTTGCTTGTTTAATCATCTTCCTGGTCGGCTGGAATATTTATTCGGGCGCGACCATGAAAACAATAGGAATACCCGGTCTGTTGACGATCGAATTCGGTCCCACGGCAACAGCGACCTCTCCGGTTACCAGCCCAGTCCCCACTACAAACCCCTCACCCCCTACCATTGAGGGTAGATATTTGATGGACGGTAATCCGGGCAGACTTATCGTTATCTCGTCTGATGGCGGGAATGCATATAGCATCGGGGAAGCTACCGGTTCCTGGCCGTGGGACGGGAATGTGATCTTGGACGGTGACCAGATCATCGGACAAGCGTTCGAAAAAAACACGCCCGCCTCGTTCAAACTCGAAGGAACGGTCCTCGATGACAAAAGAATTGTCATCGCGTACAAGTTCATTACGGACGGTGCAGGAAGAGATGCCACGGGCAGAGTGGACGACCACATATTGACACCGGTCATCTAATTCGCCGGCAGCAGACCCGGTGGCGAGGTGAACCCGGTCGCTGTCGACCGGCTCGCCGGCGCTTCGGGGCGCGCACTTAATACCACGCAGAACGACACCACTGCGTTCCCATGCCCGGCGACAGTGTCCCCGCGTTCCACGTGATGGCCAAGCCCGCCGGCGCGCGCTGCAACTGCGCCTGCGACTACTGCTTCTACCTCGCGAAGGCCGACCTCTACCCCGGGGTTCCCTTTCCATGCCCGACGGGGTCCACCGGGCGTATATCGAGCAGCTCTTCGCCGCCCATCGCACTCCCGGGGTCACCATCGCCTGGCAGGGCGGCGAGCCGACCCTGCTCGCCGCCGCCGGCGAGCCGGCGATCAGGGAGAAGCTGCTCGAGGGGCACGCGGCCGGAGAGAAGACCTTCCGGGTCCACCTCGACGGCTTCAACCTGCTCCCGTACCTGGCGGGGGAGACGGAAGAGAGCCCGCGCCAGACCTTCTTCTACATCAGCGACGACGGCGACATCCTGGCGATCCGGCACCGTGACTGGAAGGTCGTCCTGATGGAGCAGCGGGCAAAGCAGCTCGCGACCTGGATGGAGCCGTTCGTCCGCCTCCGGATCCCGAAGTTCTTCAACCTGCGTCGCGACCCGTTCGAGCGCGCCGACGAGTCCTCGAACACCTACTACGACTGGATGATCTCCCACGCCTACCTGGTCTACGGCATGCAGGCGCTCGTGGCCGGCGAGATCGAGGCCTTCACGAAGTTCCCGCCGCGCCAGAAGCCGGCCGCGTTCAACCTGGACGCGGTGATGCGGCAGCTCGAGGAGGCCGGCGGCGGAGGGCACTGACCGCACTGCCCCCCGGGGCCCCGACCCTTATCGTCCTGCAGCTGGTCCTGGTACCACGGCGAGCAGCCTGCGCCCTTCACCGTCCACGTCCGGAACCGGGGCATGACGGGGCGGATGGCGTACCCTCCCGGTGCGGGGCGGCACGGAGCTCGCGGCATTCGGTCGGGGCGGTCGGAGCCCGGCGCCCCTGGTCAGCTGTCGAGGTCCTGGCCCTGCTCGAAGAGGCTGTCTCGGTCCCGGGCTCTTGCGGGGGCGTGGAACCGGACGGGATCGCCGGAATGGGCTCGCGAAGCGCCCGGCCCGGGCGGCGTTCCCTCAGAGGGTCCGGAGGTCCCGCGTCGCCCGGCGGAAGAAGTCGTCGGAGAGTGTGTCCTGGAGATCGTGCTCCCGGCAGACCCTGTCGGCGTAGTGGTAGTTCATCCGGTCGACGAATACGTAGTCGACCCTGCCCCGCAGCGGGTCCACCAGCCCCTCCGCGCCCGGGAGCACCGGCGCGACCATGGTGTGGGTCGTCACGCCGGCGCGGTGACCGACCGGCACCTTTTATCGGCAACGGGGAGAGTACGATGGGACTGAACCATGGTCGCCCTTACACCCGATATCGAAGAGTCGCTGCGCGAGACGAAGACCGCATTCCTCGCGACATCGTCCGGGGACGGTTGTCCCAACGTCGTCCCGATCGCGGCGTTCACGGTGCTGGATAACGGATCGCTCCTCATCTCGGACCAGTTCTTCAACAAGACCCTGAAGAACATGCAGCAGAACCCGCGGATCGCCCTCTCCTGGTGGGGGGGGAAGGGCGGATTCCAGGTCAAGGGCACGGTCACGCTCCACACGGACGACGAGGTCTTCAGCCGGAACGTCGCCTGGATGAAGGAGTTCAGGCCGAACCTCGTGCCCAAGACCGCGGTGCTCGTGACGGTCACCGATGTCTATACCGTCGTGCCCGGCGACGAGCCCGGTAAGAAGATCCTGTGAGCAGGGGAACGGGAGAAGCCGTCCGACCGCCGGGCCCGTTCCGCGACGCGCCCCGGGGCCGGGAGATGACGCGCGGGTCTTCAGAGCAGAGCGAAGGCGCCGGCTCACCCCGCCGGCTGGACGGTACGAAGCTCCGGCTTCCCCCACCCGCCGAAGGACCGGTGTGCAGACCGGCCGTCGCGGGATCTCGACGGGGGACCTCCCCGGGGACCGACGGAGTCGGCACGGGATCTGGTGGGATAGGGTGCCGCCGGTTGAGGAGATTCCCTGACCGGCGCTGTAACCCTGGAGGGGAAGGGGTGTGGTGAGACGTCGCCATGCAGCCGCTGAACGACCCGGCGGCGAAAGAGAAGCGCCGGGGGAGGGTGCCGGGATCCAGCGAAACCCTTGTTAGCGAGGGCCGCGGGTCCTGAAGACGGTGTTGGGGCCTGCCGCCTGTCCCGGCAGACGAGGCCTCGGAGCAGGGGCCAGCCCGTGACCGATCGTGGCGCCAAGGCCGGGCTGTCGAAGGCTCGATGCCCGTCTCCCCCGGTCTACGGGCGAGCGATCCACGCTGGCCGACGGAATCCTGGAGGCAGGCCCCGGCGAGCGTCGAGGCGGGATCGTATCCCATTCCGCCGGTCGGGATAACAGCCGTGCGATGCCCGCTCGGTCGGTCCGGCCGTTGTCGTTTCACGTCGTCGCATGGCCCGTCGCCGCCCGTGTCCGTCGGGACGCCGCCCCCCCGGAAACCGGCGTCACGCGGGAAGATCGCCCCACGCTTCCTTCAGGTCCCCGTCTTCGCAGTCCTGGCAGCTGACGCGTGCGTGCGGGTGCGAGCCCGGGCTCCCGGGCACGGGGCCGGCTCATCTCTCGACCGGCACATAGGCCCGGGAATCCTCGTCGAACAGCATCACCGGGCGCCCGTCGAGGCCGATGACGTACGTGGGACCGTCCCGTCCCCGTTCGTCGACCGACCGCTCGGTGGCGACCGGATCGAACCGGACCGAGGTCCAGGCCAGCACGTTCTCGTCCGACCATGGCCGGTCTTTCCGGTTCACGTCCACGGCGACCACGATCCGGGCGACGGGCCGGTACCGTGCCGGCCGGCCGTTCGGGTGGCGTGCCGTGACCGCGCTGACCTCCCGGACCTCGGTGAACGGGCCCGCCAGAATCCCGTCGACCCGCTCAGAACGGCCGAGGGACCCGTCGCCCGCCGGCGCGTCTCCGAAGAGGGTGATGACCTCTTCGAGCGTGCCGGTGGACCGCTCGCGGTCGATCGTGACGATCACGTCGTCGGCCTCGAGCGACTTCAGCCACTCGAGGAACCAGCGGTAGTCGTCCTGCCTGCCGGGGGCGTTCCGGACGCTGAAGCTCCGGAGCCCGGGGTCCATCTCGTTCCAGGCCCGGCAGATACTCCCCGTCGGGTCGCCGGTCATCATCTCGGGCATGGCTATGGTGATCCCGCATGGCACCCCGGGGGCAATAAGCGCATCGTCGCCGGTCTCGAACCCGGTGTCCCGCCCGGGCTGAGAGAGCGGGGGTGCCGCCCGCGGACGTGGCCCGGCACCACACACCGTGTCGGGCCTGCCGGGCCGGGCCCGCGGAGGCTGGGTCCCCGGTCCCCGGTGCCAGGACGAGGCCGGCCGAGAGGGTATCGAGGGGGCCGTTCCCTGGGAAGAGGGCGGCGCCGGTGTCGAGCCTCGCAGGTGGTTGCGGATCCTGGCGGCGAGTCCGGTCAGGACAGGGAGGGCCCGCCCGGCGGCGGTGACCGCGCAGGCGTGATCCTGGCCGAGGAGAGGGCTCGGCTGTCGGGAGCGAGGGGGCGGTCCTTCCCCGGCCTGAGCCGGCAGACAGGATTCGTTTGATCGGACGGGTATCGGCCGGAGGTGCCCTGAACGTTGCGCCGGCCCGGGGGCGAGAGGCGGCGGGAGTCCGCACGCGCACGCCCCGGGGACGGCACGGTCCCTGCCGGTGCCCGCGGCCGGTCCTCGTGTCACGACCCCGGGCGCCTTTCGGACCCCGCAGTCTTCAGCCGTGGCATCGTCATGGATCCTCGCCGTCGTCGCCCGGGCTGACCTGCCGCAGAGCACCCCGCGCCACGACTGCTCCCCGCCGCGCGATGGGGGGGGTCACCCGGAAAAACAGATGTCTCGACGGGTAGAGTACTGTGAGCCTTCGAGCCCCGGACGGACGAGAGGTTCACCACAGGAGTGGACCGGGATGGACGACCCAATTACACGCCACCAGACCGCCGCGCGAATACTCGATCTCCTCGCCGAGCAGGCGCCCCGGCCCGTCCCGATCCGTGCCGTCGCCGGGGGTCTCGGCATCGATCGCAGGACCGCCGCGAAGTACCTCGACCTCCTCGCCCAGCGCGGCGACGTCACGATGCAGCGCTTCGGCCAGAAGAAGCTCTACCGGCCCTCACGGCGCGTCCCGCTCGGCAGGGTCTTCGACCGCCTCCGCCACGCCATCATGATCCTGGACGCCGAGCTCGAGATCCGGATGGTCAACGCCAGCCTCCTCGATACGCTCGGCATCCCCCCCGGTCGGAGCCCGGTCGGGACCCGGCTCGATGACCTAGACCTGCCGATCCTCGGCGAGCCCGCCGTCCGAGAGACCATCGGGCAGATCCGGCGGGGACTGCCGCACAGCCCCGAGCTGCAGGTCGTCGAGCGGGGCGGGGACGGAGACCGTATCTTCCTGGTCGAGTTCGAGACCCTCGACGCCCCCGGCGGCCCGGACATCGTGATCAGCCTCCGGGAGATCACCGCGCTCCGCCGCGCCGAGAGCGACCTCGCCGACACCGAGCGGAAGATGGCGACCCTCTTCGACTCGCTCCCGAACGGGGTCATCCTCTTCGACGGCGGCGGCGCGATCACGTACGCGAACCGCGCGGCCCTCAGGGTCCTCGGGCTGCACAGCGTCGCCGACCTGCGGAACGCAAGTGTCTTCGACATCGCCTGCTACCGGGACAGGTTGCCGTCCCTGGTCCGGGCCGGCCGGCTGACCGAGACCGAGCTCGCCTGCGACTTCGACAAGCTGGGGCGCGAGCGCGGGCTCGAGACCACCAGGTTCGGCGTCGCGTACTTCGAGGTGGTCTTCACGCCCATCCGCACCGAGAGCGGCGGGCCGCCGCGCGAGTACGCCATCCTCTTCAAGGACATCACGGCACGGCGGCGCGCCGAGCGGGAACTCAAGGAGCGGCTGCAGGGGATCTCGACCAACCTGCCGGGGATCGTCTACCAGTTCTACGCCCGGGACACGGGCGAGTGGGGCGTCTACTACGTCGACGAGCGGAGCGACGAGATCCTCGGGCTGGCCCGGGAGCCGCTGAAGGACTGGTTCCAGCGCCTGACCGCCTGCATCGCTCCCGAGGACCGGGAGGAGTGGGAGGACTCGATCCACGACGTGGTTCGCCGCGTCGCCCCCTGGCACTTCGAGGGGCTGATGGTCCGGCCGGGTGGCGGGGAGATGTTCCTCCGGGGGATCTCGAAGCCGATCCGGTTGCAGGGCGAGATAGTCTTTAACGGGATCTTCTTCGACATCACGGACCGGAAGCGGGCCGAGGAGGCCCTGACCGAGAGCCACTTCCTCGAGATGCGGTACCGCTCCTTCTTCGAGGACGCCTGCAACGGCGTCCTGATCTACCGGCCCGTTGCCGGCGGCGGGGACCTCCTGATCACGGACGTCAACCGGGTGGCCGCCGACCTCCTCCGGGTCGACCGCGCCGACCTGATCGGCCTGCGGCTCTTCGAGGTCTTCCCGGAGATGGCCACGCCCGAGGTCAGGGGGCTGGTCGGCCGGGTGCTGGCGACGGGCCGGCCCGAGGTGGCCCGCCCCGCGCGGTACCGGGACCGCGACGACTTCCCCTGGATCTCGCGGTACGTCTTCCGCCTCCCCTCGGGCGAGCTCGCCTCGTTCATGATCGACGTCTCGGAGGCGCTCGAGGAGGACGGGATGGCCGGCGCGGGCGCGCCCTTCCGGATCGCCGGGCTGCACGACCTCGACCCCACCGCCTGATCCGGGTGCGGGCCCGGACTCGTGCGCCCCTCCCTCGCTTTCCCCGACACCGGAGGCCGGTTCCGCTGATCCGGTCCCGGCGCCGGCCCGCGGGCGGTCACCGGGGAACACTATTTAATGGGTGCGCTTCACCGGTCCCCGGTAAATCTCGCCTTTAAATGCGCGACACTCAAAACGCTCTCCTGTACCCCCAGGGGGGTGACTGAGATGAAGATCGGAGTAATCGGAGGAACCGGCGGGCAGGGCCTCGGCATCGCCGTCCGGTTCGCGCAAACGGGCGAGGACGTGATCATCGGCTCGCGGACGGTCGACAAGGCCGAGGCCGCGGTGGCTAAGGTCAAAGAACTGCTCCCGGGCGCCACGAACGTCCGGGCCATGGCGAACCCCGACGCGGCGAAAGAGGCCGACGTCCTGGTGCTGACCGTGCCGCTCGCGGCGCAGAAAGACACGCTCCTCTCCATCAAGGAGGGGGCGAAGGGCAAGCCGCTGCTCGACGCCACGGGGCCGCTCGAGTCGGCC
>JAAYEG010000031.1 GCA_012728895.1 Methanospirillum sp.
GGCCGACTCGAGCGGCCCCGTGGCGTCGAGCAGCGGCTTGCCCTTCGCCCCCTCCTTGATGGAGAGGAGCGTGTCTTTCTGCGCCGCGAGCGGCACGGTCAGCACCAGGACGTCGGCCTCTTTCGCCACGTCGGGGTTCGCGCCGGCCCGGATGTTCGTCGCGCCCGGGAGGAGCTCCCTGACCTTGGTCGCCGCGGCCTCCGCCTTGTCGACCGTCCGCGAGCCGATGATCACGTCCTCGCCCGCCTGCACGAACCGGAGGGCGATGCCGAGGCCCTGCCCGCCGGTTCCTCCTATTACTCCGATCTTCATTAATTCCCCTTGTTCCTTGATCTCATCGATGACTGTTCAGGTCTCAATTCACATCGCGGTATAGCCGCCATCGACGACCGTGACCGTGCCCGTGGTGTAGGACGCCTCGTCGCTCGCCAGGTAGACAATCGCCGCGTTCAGCTCACCATCGCGCCCGTTCCGCTTCATTGGGACCATTGCGTTCACGTACTCCTGCCACTGCGGGGACGAGAGCGCCTCTTTCGTCAGTGGCGTCGGGAAGAACCCGGGGCAGATCGCGTTGCAGGTGACGTTGTACTGGGCCATCTCCACCGCGATCTGGCGCGTCAGGTTGACCACGCCGCCCTTCGCCGCCTGGTATCCGACCGTCGACGCCGTGGCACCGACCAGTCCGTACATCGAGGCCGTGTTGATGATCCGGCCGTAGTTGTTCTTCGCCATCACCCTGCCGAACTCGCGAGCCACCTTGAAGACGGCCGTCAGGTCGACGGCGACCGTGGATTCCCAGCCGTCGTCCGGGTACTCCAGGAACGGGGCCATGTGGGCGTTCCCGGCGTTGTTGAGCAGGATGTCCACCCTGCCGTACTCTTTCACGATCGTCTCGACCGCTTTTTTGATCGACTCGGTGCTCGTGACGTCGCACTGGACGGGCAGGCACCGGACGCCGAGGGCGCGGATCTCCGCCGCGACCTCCTCGAGCTTCTCTTTGCGCCGGGCCATGATCGCCATGTCCGCGCCCTGGCCCGCGAGGGCCTTCGCCATCTGAACGCCGATACCCGACGAGGCGCCCGAAACGACTGCCACCCGTCCGTGCAAATCAAACATTGCCATTCTACATCTCTCCGTGTCTCGCGGTTACTCCAGGATCACCGCGGGCTTGATCAGGTCTCTCGGCTTCTCGTGCATCAGGATCAGCGCCTCCTCGATGTCCGCGAAGTTCGTGAACCGGTGGGTCAGCATCAGGGACGGGTCGAGCCGCCCGTGCTTCACGAGCGCGGCCATCCGCTCCATCCTCGCCCGCCCGCCGGGGCAGAGCCCGCCGCGGATGGTCTTGTCACCGAGCCCGCTGCCCCAGGCGGCGAGCGGGATCGGGATATTCTCCGCGTGCTCCATGGCGTTCACATTCCCGAGAGTGCCGCCGGGCTTGAGCACCTGGACGGCCTGGCCGATGATGCTGACGTCGCCGCCGGCCGTGACGGCCGAGTCGACGCCCTCGCCGTCCGTGAGATCCATGATCTGCTGGACGGTGTCGCCGTTGTGATAGTCGATGATCTCGGTCGCCCCGAACTCGCGGGCGACCTTCACCGCGTTCGGCCGGGAGCCGACCGCCAGGATCTGGGCCGCGCCCAGGAGGTGCGCGCCGGCCACGCCCATCAGTCCCACGGGGCCGATCCCGAAGACGGCCACCGTGGACCCGAGCGCGACGTCGGCGAGCTCGGCCCCGTAGAAGCCCGTGGTCATCATGTCGCCGATCATGACGGCCTGTTCGAGCGAGATCCCGGCCGGCAGGTGCGCGAGGTTGGCGTCGGCGTCGTTGACGTGGAAGTACTCGGCGAAGACGCCGTCCTTCGCCGTGCAGAACGGCATGCCCGAGCACATCCCGTTGCAGTGCTGGGCGAAGCCCCGCTGGGCAGGAACGCGCCCGAAGGTCGGCGTGATCGCCGGCACTATGACACGGTCTCCGGTCGAGAAGTCGCACACCTCGCTCCCGACCTCGTCAACGACGCCGACCGCCTCGTGGCCCATAATCCTGTCCGGCGGCATGAAGTCGCCCATCTCGCCCCAGATCATGTGGATCTCCGAGGTGCAGGGCGCGAACGCCAGCGGCCGGACGATCGCGTCGCGGGGACCGGCCGACGGCCTGGGTTTCTCGACCCAGCCGATCTGGCCCTTCCCCGTTCTCGCAAGCCCTTTCATACAACATGAGAATTTTTTTGGTCCATGCATATAGTCTCGTTTTACCGATAATCGGTATCGGGGCTCGTTCTTATACTGGAGAAGGGAGCGGTCTCGGGCGACCCGGCCCTAACTGCGACCGGTTTATAAAGAAATTCCTCGTTCCCGGCGACACGCGCGGTCCGGGGGGCAGACGGCCGGCAGGCCGATTATCGGTTGCCGGGGGCCGAAGAATACTGGTCGTCGCTCTCGCGCTCGCCCGAGGCGTCGATCATGAACGAGGCGAGCTCGCCCGAGGGAAGGCAGAAGAGGTAGTGCCGTATCCAGGAGCCATGACCCTTCCGGTACTGGAGCGGGGGGAGGAAGACGGGGGTGTCCGAGCGGAGGACGATCGTCCCCATCTCCCTCAGCTCGCGGTCAGCGAGATCGGGGTAGATGTCGTACACGCTGCGCCCGACGATCTCTTCCTTGCGGACCCCGAGGATCTGCTCGGCGGCCCGGTTCAGGTCCTTGAAGACGAAGTCGTCGCCGTCGCGGACGGTTTTGAAGATGATCACGCCGTTCGCGGCGTTCTCGAAGAAGGCGTGGTACCTGGTCTCGCGGAGACTCAGGTCCCTCCGCTCCCTGCGGTCGCGGGTGATGTCCTTGAAGAGGATCGCGAACTCCGTCGGCGGGCCCCCGCCGTCGCGTCGGATCGGGGTGAAGATCACGTCGAAGTAGGCCACGCCGGCCTTGGTGCTCTGCACCCGTTCGCGCTTCATCCGGTCGAAGTCGCAGGCGAGCTCGGTCTCGGCCGGGACCCCCTTCGCGATCAGAGTCTCCATCTTCTCGGGGGTGCAGGGGAGAGTGAAGATGGTCCCGGCGGAGAGCTGCTCGAAGGTCCTGAGCCCGAGAAGCCGGAGCGAGGCGCGGTTGGCGTCCAGGATCGTGCCCGCCGAGTCGAAGATCACGATCCCCGACGGCACGGTCTCGAAGAGGGTCGCCATCTTCCGCTCGCTGTCCCGCAGAGCGGTCTCGGCCCGCCTCAGGGCTGTGATGTCGCGGAGGCTGACCATGATCCCCGATCCCTCGGCGGGGGAGACGATCGGCGCGAAGTCGACGTGGTAGACCCGGTCCGTCCCATCGTCGATCAGCCGCATCTCGTCGAGATAGGTCTCTCCCCGGCGGATCCGCTCGATGTTCCGCCGGACCGAGACCTCGGAGAAGACCGGCAGGTCGAGGTCGAGGAGCGGGACGCCGACCAGGTTGCGGTTCCCCTGGATCCCGAGCGTGGCCACGAAGCTCGCGTTCACCATCCGTACCTGGAGGTCCCCGTCCAGGATCACGAGCGCGTTCGGCAGTCGGTCGAACACCTCGGGCAGGGGCAGGCGGCGCGACCGGCGGTAGAGTTTCTTCTGGCCGAACCGCTCCATGCTCACGTCCCCGCTCGCCGCCAGGAGCTCGAGGTACTTCGCGGCTGAGATCCGGGTGATGCCGAGCTCCCGCGCGATCGACGTCACGTTCATCCCCTTGGCGCCGTGTTCGTCCAGGAGGCTCAGGATGCGGCCGAACTGTTCTCCGTAGTCGTGCATGGCGATCGTTTTTTCATGCACTACTGTGCGCCGCGGTGCCTTCATGATGTCGGGGGCGCACCGGCGGCGGGTGCTCCCGGGGCTGCCGGTCAACCGCGGGGGTGCCTGGGTGGACACCCGCCCGTTCGACCTCCCTTCGGCGAACGGCCGGCGGCGCACCGCCTCCCCGCGATCGGGCCGGGTCAGGAGCGCCGCCGTGCCGTGCATGCCGTTGCCGGGGGCCGGGATCCGGCGGGAGGTACGGGAGACCGGGGATCTCCGGGGAGAACGGGGACCTGCACGCCGCCGTCGCCGTGTAGCGGGGAACAGGGGAGACGGGAGAGGACGCAGAAAGGGGGGCAGTGCCCCGGCCCGGGCCGGCAAGCATGAGCAGGGAGCGACTGCCAACGAGATCTGGACCCTCCGGGAAGATGAAGGGATCGCCCGGCCGTTCCCCGGGGCGCCCGCGCGGACCGGGAGCCGCCGGCACGATGTGGCGGTCGGTCCCCGGGGCGGGGGACGATGGACGGCGAGGGCGACCCCTCCCGTGCGCACTTCGGCACCCGTCACCGGCAGCCCGCCGGCCCGGGGAGTGTCGCGCCGCGCGCGCTTCCCGGGCGCAGGCGCGGTCGCGGCGTCTGTCCACGGGAGAGGGCAATGCAGGAGGTGCTCGCCGCTGCCCGGGCGACCACCGGGGACCTGCCGGCGCTCGTCATCAGGGAGGATGGGCGGGCCCGAGGACCCTCCTGGCGGCCGCCCCGCTGGGAGAGCGGGCGTTCCCCCACGCCGGGATCGGCCTCGCCGGGCGGTTCGCCGCGGGGCACCGGGTGTCAGTCCCCTCCTGCTCCTGGAAGGTGCCCGGTGCGCGTTCCGGGACCCCGAACCGGTGCCGTGCGGGGCTTGGGGGAATGTCGCGCTGCCTGGCTCCGGGCGGTCCGGCCCGCAGCCTTCGCGGTGGCGACGGTGGCGTGCCGGGGCGGGGCGGACGTGATCGGGCAGTTCCTCGAGGACGGGCGCGTGATCGCCGGGGATGGACGGCGACGGCGACGCGGGCCGGGACGGGTGCACGGCGGTGCCCGCCCTTCCCCATCCGATCCGCCTCCTGCCTGCGCTCCGGCATGCGGGAGAGAGAGGGCGTCGTTCGCCGGCCCCCTTTCGCTCCCGCCCCGGGAGGGGGCCGTCGTCGGGTGGGAGGCGCCCGCCAGACTGGCTCCGCAGTCACGCCCGTCCCGGGGCCCGGCGCCAAACCTTTATCCCGTCGTTCGACAACCGGAGGATGTGATGAGCCGATCCGCTGCAGAACGACTCACCCCCCTCGATCGTCTCGGGACGATCGCCCGGCTCGAGGCGGATCTCGCGACCTTCCGGGCCTCCGGCAGCGTCGACCTCGCGGACTACTGCGAGGGCCTCCTGATTCTGATCCGGGACGGCGCCCTCGACCAGCGATCCGGTCGCGAGACCCGCCACGAGCCGCCGCGGACCCCGCCCGGAGCCAGGACGGGGCGGGGGCACATCGCGGGGCAGAAGTGGTTCATGAAGAAGCTCGAGCCCACCTTCTCCAGCAGGAACCGCTGACCCGGGCGGCCCGTGCACCCGGCCGGGAGACCCCGTGCCGCGGGGAGAGGACAGCAACCGCGCCGATTTTTCGCGCCGGGCCGGTCGGGGACCGAGCGTTCAGGCGGCCGGCATGGTGAAGAAGAACGAGGAGCCCTCTCCAGGGCGCGACTCCACCCAAATCCGCCCCCCGTGCCGCTCCACGATCCTCTTCACGACTGCGAGCCCGATCCCGGTCCCTTCGTACTCCGCCCTCGTGTGGAGCCGCTGGAAGACCTCGAATATCCGGGCCTGGTTGTCCGGCGCGATCCCGATCCCGTTGTCCGAGACCTCGAACCGCCAGAACGCGCCGTCGGGCTCGGCCGTGACCCGGATCTCGGGTGGCCGGCCCGGGAGCCGGTACTTGATCGCGTTCCCGACCAGGTTCGCGAAGACCTGGCGGAGCTGGCCCGGGTCGCTCTTCACCTTCGGAAGGGGCCCGACCGTCACCCGCGCCCCGCTCTCCATGATCGCGGCCTCGAGGGCCCGGAGCGTGTCCTCGACCGCCCTACCGGCATCGGTGGGTTCGAGGGGCTGCCCCGTGGTCACCACCCGGGAGTAGACGAGAAGGTCCTGGATCAGGTGCTGCATCCGGGTGCCCCCGTCAATGATGAACTCCAGGAACTCCCGCACCTCGGGCTCGTCGAGCCCGGCGAGCCGCCGCTCGAGGAGCTGGGTGAAGCTCACGATGGTCCTGAGCGGCTCCTGCAGGTCGTGCGAGGCCGCGTACGCGAACCGCTGGAGGTCCTGGTTGCTCTCCTGGAGCGCCCCGGCGTAGACCCTGAGCTGCTCCTCGTTCTTCTTGCGCTCGGTGACGTCCTCGACCATGCTCAGCAGGCTGACCGAGCCGCCCGCGGGGTCGCGCACGGGGCCGATCGTGACCTGGACGCAGACGGCCGTGCCGTCCTTCCTGAGGTAGCGCTTCTCGCGCACGTACCCCTCGATCTTCCCCCGGATCACCTGCTCCGAGAGCTCCCGCCCGGCCTCGACGTCGTCCGGGTGGGTGATGTCAAAGGGGCCCATCGCCAGCAGCTCCTCCCGACAGTACCCCGTGATCCGGCAGAGCGCCTCGTTGACGCGGAGGAACCGGTTCTCGAGCGAGAACAGGGCCATCCCGATTGGCGCCTGCTGGAAAATGCGGCTGAACCGCTCCTCGCTCTCGACCCGGGCGCGCGTCGCGAGCAGCCGCTCCCTGATCTCCCGACGGAGCTCGTCGTTCGTCCGGGTCAGTTCCGCGGTCCGCTGCCGCACGAGGTCCTCGAGCCGGTCCCGGTACTCCCGGAGCTCCGCGACCAGCCGCCGGTGTTCCGAGATGTCCTCGCAGAGGTGGAGGTGGGCGAAGAACCGCCCCTCCTCGTCCCGGATCAGGGTCTGGAACCGTCGGATCGTCCTCCCGTCGAGCAGCTCGATCTCCTCCTCGGTGCCGCCCCGCCCCTCCCCGTCCCCGGTCGGCCCCTGGGCATCGGGGAACGAGTCCGGGCCCGGGACGAGACCGCGGAGGCGGGAGGCAATCTCGCTGTGCCGCACCTCGGCAGCCCGCAGGCGCTCGGATAGGTCCTCCACGCCCCAGATCGAACAGAACCGGTCGTTGACGTACAGGATCCGGTCATCCTGCGGGTCGAAGACGTAGTACCCGAACGGGGTCGCGTCGGCCATCCGTGCCAGCAGCGCCTCGCTCCGGCGCAGGCTCGTCTCGGCGATCTTTCGGGCGGTGATGTCCGTCAGAACCCCGCACAGCTCCGTCACCCGCCCGTCGACCACGACCGGGTGGGTGTAGGACCGGACCCACCGCTCCTCCCCGGACCGGGTGTGCATCCGGAACTCGCTCGGCCCGTCCCTACCGGCGGCGAGCGCCTCCAGGCGCTCGAGGGCGATCGCCCGGTCCTCGAGGTGGACCAGCTCGAGATACGACCGCCCGATCACGTCCTGCTGGCTGTACCCCGAGACCTGCAGGATCACCGGGCTCACGTAGGTGATCGTGCCCGCGGGGTCGATTACGTAGACGATGTCGTTGATGCTCTCGACCAGCTCCCGGTACCGCGCCTCGCTCCACCTGAGCTCCTGCTGGTTCCTGCGCTGCTCGGTGATGTCCCGGATCGACTCGATGGCGCCGGCGACCTCTCCCTCGGGCGTGCAGAGGCGCGACGCGACGCCCCACAGGTGCACATCCGTCCTCCCGTTCATCTCGGCGATACACGCCTCTGCGATAATGGTCATGCCGCGCCGCTCCACGCTGGTGTAGCGCTCGATCCCGTCCTCCCCGCCCGTGAGAGCCAGGTCAATCAGCATCGGGTGAGGGGCGCCGAAGAACGGGATCGCGTACGCTCGGTCGGATCGCCCGAGCATCTCCTCCTTGCTCACCCCGGTGAGCTTCTCGATCGCGCGGTTCCATGCGATGACCCGCCCCTCCCGGTCGATCACCAGGGTGGGGTCCGGGAGGAACTCAATGATCTCGGTGAGTCGGCGGTTCGCCGCCTTCAGGGCCTCGTGGTGGAAGACCAGCCCGCTGAGGTCTTCGTAGACGACGAGCCTGCTCCCTCCCTCGAGGATGACGGGCCGGAAGAGGATGTAGCGGTCGACCCCATCCCGGCACCGGACGCGGAACATGCGCGGCCGGACCACGGCGGTGTCGTCCGCACCGAGGTCCTCTCTCCACGCCCGGACGGCCTCTCTCCGTTCCTCCTCGTCGGGGAAGGCGCGCGCGAACCATTCCCGGCCGCTCGAGACGTCGTCCAGGCTCCAGCCGAAGATCTCCCGGAACTTCCGGTTGACGAGCCGGTACTCCCCCCCCCGGTCGATCAGCGCCATCGGGAAGGGGGAGCGCTCGATCAGCTCCTGGTACGGTATCGGGGCCGCCCCGGAGGTCACCGCCGTCCCCCCGCCGTCCGTGTCCGTCCCTGAAGAGACCACATCCCTGGCAGACCTTCCCCCCCATCCCGCCCCGGCACGGGACCCGATACGGTCGCCGAGGGACCGCGCCGAGGAGGCGCTCGTCGATCAATCTCAGCCCCCGAGCACATCAAGGTTGTGACCGGATGTCCCGGCGGGATCCAGCCGTTTCTTCTCGCCCGGGCATGGCCCCCCGCCGGGCTCGACGCCCGATACCCTCTTCTGGCTTTCATGCCAATAGAGCTCGACCGTGCCGGGCCCTGCACCGGGCCGGCACCGACGGTGTCCGGTATGAACGGGAGCTCTGCACAGAACGAGATCGTGTCAGCCTGGGGCGACCCGATGCGCCGCCACCTGGAAACGCCCCACCTGCTCCCCCTCCGGCCGGGTACCGCCCTGGAGGACATCGCCCGGAACGCCGGCCCCGCGATGGAGGAGGCGAGGGGCTACCTCGCCGAGATCTGCCCGGACGAGGAGGGGCTCGCGGACCGGACGGTCCTGATCGTCGAGGGCACGCCGCTCCTCCCGTTCCTGATGGCGCGCCGCGGCGCCCTGCCGACCGTCGTCACACGCTCCTCCCGGTACGCCGCGTTCCTAGGGGCCTGCGCGAGACAGAAGCGGGTCGAGGAGTCGGTCACGGTCCTGAAGGGGGCCCTCGGCGTGATCTCCCTCTCCGGGCAATTCGACCATGTCGTCGGGTCGGCGGCGCTCTACAACCCGGAGCTCGAGCCGACGCTCGGGGCGCTCCTCGGCCTGACGGGGGAGACACTCCACCTCTTCTGGCCCGAGAGCCCGCCCCCGCAGATCCGGTTCCTGGCCGCCCAGTGGCCGGGCGTGCACGGGTCGCCGTACGTCGACCCTCCGTACGCCTCGGACCTGATCGGCGCGCTCCGACTCCTCGGGCACGAGCCCTCGGTGGCGTCCGCCGAGGTCTCTGAACCCGTGATCTACCCGACGATCGGGGACGCGGTGGTCGACTGCGCCGCCCGGATGGGCGGGATCGACTCCCGCGGCGAGAACCACCTGCGCCGGGCGCTCAGGACCGCCCTGACGATGGGGAACGAGGGGCTCCGGTTCCGCGGCACCTACCGGCGGGCGCACATCGTGATCCGGGCCGGGGCTGCCCGGGGGGAGTGACCGGCAGGCCACCCGGGGCGTCCCCGTCCCCTCTCCTATTCTCCGGGCCCCGGTCCCCGCCAGGCGCCTCCCGGGCGCGGCAGGCCTATCTCGGATGAGCGCGCTCGGGTACAGGGATGGTCGCCGAGACCGAGTTCCGGTACAAGCAGTGCCTGCTCATCCGAGCGGACCTGAAGATCTCGTGCGGCAAGCGGTGCGCCCAGGTCGCGCACGCCGCGATCGGGGCGTACGAGCACGCCGGGAAAGAGGAGCGGCGCGCCTGGCTCGCCGAGGGTCAGAAGAAGGTCGTGCTCAAGGTCCCGTCCCTCGCGGCTTTGTACGAGCTGAAGGTGATCGCCGAGACACAAGGGATCTCGACCTCGCTGATCATGGACGCGGGCCTGACCGAGGTCCCGCCGGGCACGGTCACGGCGCTCGGGCTCGGGCCGGCCCGCTCCGAGGCGCTCGACCGCGTCACCGGCGACCTGCCCCTCCTATGATCCCCGCGCACGACCCTCTCGAGCGTTCGCTCGGGCTCTGCTTCTACGCTGGTGACGGTCCCGGGATCGGGGGGCGGCTCCGGGCCTCGCCCGGCGACTTCGTGGTCGAGGAGTGCGAAACCCCGCCGCCGCTGACCGGGGGGCCGTACCTGGTCTGCCGGCTCACCAAGACGAACTGGGAGCAGTCGAAAGCGATCCGCGCCGTCGCCAGCCGCCTGGGGATCAGCCACCGGCGGATCTCGTACGCCGGGACCAAGGACCGGCGGGCCGTGACGTCCCAGCTGGTCTCGCTCTACAACGTCGGGGAGCGCGCCGTTCGTGACGTCCGGATCCCGGACCTCACCCTCGAGCCGGTCGGCCAGGCAAACCGCGCGCTCGCTCTCGGCGACCTCGCCGGCAACCGCTTCCGGCTGGTGGTCCGCGACTGCGACCCCGGCGATCTCGAACCCCGGTGCGCGGCGGCCTGCGAGGTGGTCGGGACGGGGATCCCGAACTACGTAGGGCTCCAGCGGTTCGGCGTCGTCAGGCCGATCACCCACCTGATCGGCCGGCTGCTCGCTTCGGGAGACGTCGAGGGGGCGGTCGCCGCCTACATCGGTCGCTCGTTCGCGACCGAGTCCGAACCGGTCCGGACTGCCCGCGAGGCATTCCTCGCCGACCGGGACCCGCGGGCCGGTCTCGCCCGGTTCCCGGTGCCGCTCCGGTTCGAGCGGGCGATGCTCCACCACCTCGTCTCGGCGCCCGGCGACTGGGCGGGGGCGATCCGCGTCCTCCCGCCGAAGCTCGCCGCGATGCTGGTCTCGGCCTACCAGTCGCACCTCTTCAACCGCGTGCTCTCGGCCCGGATCGCCCGCGGGCTCCGGCTCGACGGGGTCGAGCCGGGCGACCGGCTCGTCTTTCCCGACGGCCGTGTCGACACGGTCACCGGCGCCACCCTGGGGCAGGCGCGCCTCCTCCTGGCCCGGGGACGCGCCGCCGTCGGGATCGCGATGCCGGGGAGCGAGCCGTTCGTCGAGCGGGGCGAGACCGACGCGGTCACACGGCGGCTCATGGAGGCCGACGGGGTGGACCACCGCGGGCTCGCGGACGCCGCCGCGCTGGTCGGCACCCCGTTCTCCGGCGCCGTCCGCCGGATCCGGCTCGCGACGGACGTCTCCCTGGCCATCGACGAAGACGCGGTCACCCTGGCGTTCGCCCTCGGGCCCGGGCAGTACGCGACCACGGTCTGCCGGGAGTTCATGAAAACCGACCCGCTCCGGATGGTCTAGGAGTAGACCACGTCGTACTCGGTCACCAGATTCGTGCCGCAGAGGTAGTGGGCCTTGAGCGAGAGCCGGATCATCTCGTCCTCGGACTCGATCCGCATCCCGCCGACGAGCGAGGGCGTGTCCTCGCCGCCGACGATGAACGGCAGGTGGATGAGCCGGATCTCGTCCACGAGCCGGTGGTGGAGCATGTGCCAGTTCAGCGTCGGCCCGCCCTCGACCATCATCCGCCGGACCCCGTAGTCCTCGACCAGGCGGCGCATCAGGAGCGGCAGGTCGACGCGTCCGGTGCCCGCGACGAGCACGTCCGCGCCCGCGGCGCGGAGAAACGCGACCCGCTCGGCGGGCGCCGTCCCGGCGACGGCGATCACGGTGGGGGCGTCGGGCTTGAGCACGTTCGCGCCCGGGGGGATGGCGGCGTCCGAGGAGGGTATCACCCGGAGCGGGCTCTTCCCCTCGCTGTAGCGCACCGTCAGAAAGGAGTTGTCGATCCGGATCGTGTTCGACCCGACCATGATCGCGTCGCAGGCAGCCCGCGTCTCGTGGAGCAGCACCTCGGTCTCGGGGGCCATGTACTTCATCAGGATCTTGCTCGACGCCCCGCGCTTGAGCGTCAGCTTCCCGTCGGCCGTGATCTCGGACATCAGCAGCACGTGTGGCCGGAGGCGGTCGTCTGGCATGGTCCTCTCCGCAGGTAGAAGGCGTGCGCGCCGAAAAGATAAATAGGAAAGCGGTCCGGCCTGACCCCTTCCTTTATTCGGGCTCGGAGCCGAGTACTTGGTGAACAGCCCCCGCACGGGGGCCACGCAGGGGACGGACGTGAACATTACCTCTCTTCGGCCGAGGCTCCGGCAGTACATCGAGCCCATCACCCGCCGGTTCGTCGTGCTCCGCCTCTCTCCGAACCAGCTCTCGTCTGTCTCCCTCGTGCTGGGGCTGGGGTGCGCCGCGCTCTTCGCCTCGCGCCACTTCTTTCTTGGGGCGCTCTTCCTCTTCGCTTCGGCCCTCTTCGACCTCGCCGACGGCGCCGTCGCCCGGATGACCGGGCGTCACTCCTGCTTCGGCGCGGTCTTCGACTGGATCGTCGACAAGTACGTGGACGCCGCCGTCCTGCTCGGGATCGGGCTCTCGGGCATCCCGGTCCTCTCGGGCGTCCTTCCCGTCCCCGGGGTCCTGGACGCCGGCGTCGTGATGCTCGCGATCATCGGTTCGCTCATGAACACGTTCATCAAGCCGGTGGTCTACGCCGAGGTCGGGTACGGCGAGCGGGAGGGCGGCAAGATCCAGGACCCGCTCGAGGGGGTGGGGTTCTTCGGCCGGCCCGAGACCGTGCTGGTGCTCTGCCTGGGCGGGGCCGCCACCCTTCTCGCCGGCACCGGCGCGATGGCGTTCGCGGTCGTCGTGATCGCTGCCTGCACCAACCTCTCGGCCGTCCAGCGGGTCATCTACCTCTACGGACGGCTCGAGTGAGGTCGTGGCGGTAGAGCTCCACCAGGTCGACCGCGAGATCGCCGAGGGACGGGATCAGCCGGAAGAGTGCCCAGGCGATCCCGACCAGGATGACGAGGGCGGCGAGCTCGGCGATCACGTTGTGCGCCCAGAAGAAGGACTCGTAGCCGTACTCGCCGTTGCTCGCGATCGCGGGTAGGTACGGGAACCACTGGTCGGTGTATGCCACGATCACGAAGACGTTCCGGACCAGGTTCAGGGCGTAGATCACCGGGGCAACGGCCAGGAACGCGAGCGCCCGCTGCCGGAGGGTGGCCGGGACCGCGAACGCGACCCCGAGCATGATCGCGATCGACTGGATCCCCGTGCAGGCCAGGATGATCTCGACGCGCAGCCCGTTGTGGATGAAGATGTTCCAGGCCCACATCTCGTACGGGAAGCCGATCAGGGTGAGCAGCCAGGCCACCTGGTTCGTCACGACCCCGATCAGCCAGTCGCCGAGCGAGGGGATGTACGCGAACGGGACGTAGAGCACGAACGCGATCGCGGCCCCG
The DNA here is from genome assembly GCA_012728895.1 of Methanospirillum sp. Classification (GTDB taxonomy): domain Archaea; phylum Halobacteriota; class Methanomicrobia; order Methanomicrobiales; family Methanospirillaceae; genus UBA288. The sequence continues at coordinate 13,104 of JAAYEG010000031.1, forward strand.
CGCGTGAGGGCCGCGACCCTCTCGTCCCCCGCGAGCAGCCGGCGGGCCGTGAGGAACAGGAAGGGGATCGAGGCGAGCGTGATGACCGGGTAGACGAAGTTGTTCTCGGCCGCGAACTCGGGCAGCATCGCGACCAGGACGAGCACCATGCCGGCCCATCCCGCGATCCCCGCGTACCGTTGGTGCGGGCCCGGCACCAGGAAGAGGAAGAAGGCGAGGGCCGAGGCCAGGACGAGGTACCCGATCATCAGTAACACTCGGTGACGGCCCGGTTATGAATTTCTCTCGTGGCATGGGAAGGGGGCCGGTCGGCACCGTCGGAAAGCTAATCTGGTCCCGGTTCGATACGTGAAACAATGTTTTGTCCGCTATGTAAGAGCCTGATGATCTCCAGCGCGGGCCAGCTCAAGTGCCGGCGCTGCGGATATATCCGCCAGATCACCGATCAGGACCAGATGAAGCGGACACGCAAACGCGAGGAGAAGGAGATCGCCTTCTTCGACGAGGCGGACGACATCTCGACCAAGCCCACGATCGCGACCAGGTGCCCCGAGTGCGGGCACAACCTGGCCTACTGGTGGATGCGGCAGCTCCGGTCGGCCGACGAGTCCGAGGTCCGTTTCTTCAGGTGCGTCAGCTGCGCCCATACCTGGCGCGAGTACGACTGACGTTTCAACCCCGAGCCCTTTTTTACCGCACCCCGCAAACGTTTCTGCATGCGCCCCCTCTACCTGGGCCGGATCCGCCTCGCCTGGTGCGACGCGTGCCACGTCCCTGTGCTCGGCGGCACCTGCGGTACCTGCGGGGGGACGACCCGGGAGGTGCCCGTCACCCCGCCGGGAGATGTCCGCCCGGCCTCCCCCGCCGACAGGGGCCTGGTCAACAGGGTCTACCGCGACCAATTCGGCGCCCCCCTCGTCCCGGACGGCGCCCTCGCCCTGATGAACAAGGTCCCCGACCCGGACCGGATGGAGGAGGTCGTCGTCGGCGGGGCCGTCGTCGGGCACGTCCGGTACCTGCCCGAAAAGGATCGCTGGGAGCCGATACCGAGGATCGAGGCCGGCACACTGCTCGGCCCGTCGCGCCGGTTCGTCGTGGCGGACCGGGGGGCGGTCCCATCGATCCGCGACGAAGGTGCGAGCCTGCTGGCGCCCGGCCTCCTCGAGATCGAGGGCTCGGTGAAGGCCGGCGACGAGGTCTTCGTCCTGGACCCGGACCGGACCGTGATCGGGGTCGGGCGCGCGAGGGTCTCGGCGGGCGAAGCCCGCGCCATGACCCGGGGGGCCGTGGTCCGGACCCGCCGGAACGTCTCGAGCCCGTGCGTGCCGGGGGAGGCGACCTGGGAGGACGCCGTCGCCGCGAACGCCGCGATCCTGGAGCAGTACGAGGCCGCATCCGCCGCGTTCGTCCGCGAGGTCTCCGGCGCGCACCCCGGGCTCCCGGTGGCAGTCTCGTTCTCGGGCGGCAAGGACAGCCTGGCGACCCTCCTGGTCGTGATGCGGGCGCTCGACCGGGTCCCCCCGCTCCTCTTCGCGGACACCGGGCTCGAGCTCCCGGAGACCTACGCGAACATCGACGAGGTCGCGGCGCGGTACGGGGCCGAGGTCGTCCGGTCGAGGGGGAGGGGTGCCTTCGACGCGGCCTTCGATGAGCGGGGACCGCCCTCCGTCCGGGACCGGTGGTGCTGCGGGGTCTGCAAGCTCGCTCCGATCGGGGAGGCGATCCGGTCCCGGTTCGGCGAGTGCCTCGCGTTCATCGGGCAGCGGAAGTACGAGTCCGCCCGGCGCGCGCGGAGCCGGAGGGTCTGGCGAAACCCGTCGCTCCCGGTCCAGCTCTCGGCCGCCCCGATCCACGGCTGGACCGCGCTCCACGTCTGGCTCTACCTGTTCCGCGAGGGGGCCCCCTACAACCGGCTCTACGAGGAGGGGCTGGACCGGATCGGCTGCTACGTCTGCCCGTCGAGTGACCGGGCGGTGCTGCGGATGATGGAGGAACGCTACCCGGATCTCATGGACGCCTGGAACGGGAGGCTCCGGGAGTGGCAGCGGGAACGGGGCCTCCCGGACGAGTGGGTCACCGACGGGCAGTGGCGGAGGGCCGGGAAGGATGGAGCGGGTAGCGGTCGTTGACTACGGGCTCGGTAACCTCCGCTCGGTGACGCGCGGCCTCGAGCGGGCGGGCGCCGCGGTGCGGCTGACCTACGACCCTGCCGTCGTCCAGGCGTGCGATCGGATCGTGCTCCCGGGGGTCGGCGCGTTCCGGGAGGGGATGGAGCACCTCCGGCCGCTCGAGCGGGTCATCCGCGAGGAGGCCCGACGCGTGCCGGTGCTCGGGATCTGCCTGGGGATGCAGATGCTTCTCGAGTCCTCCGAGGAGCACGGGACGCACCGGGGCCTGGGGCTCGTCCCCGGCGCGGTGCGCTCCTTCCCGCGGGTTCGCGGTTTCAAGGTGCCGCACATGGGCTGGAACACCATCCGGGCCGAGCAGCCCGGGGACCCGCTCCTGGACGGGCTCGGCGAGGAGGAGTACGTCTACTTCGTCCACTCCTACTACGCCGACACGGGAATGGCAGACAGGCTCTGCTCGACCGAGTACATCCTGCCGTTCGCGTCAGTGGTCCGCCGGGGGAACGCGCGGGGCGTCCAGTTCCACCCCGAGAAGAGCGGGGGCGTCGGACTCCGGATCCTCGAGAACTTCACCGAGCGGTGCTGACGGACCTCAGCGGACGGCGATCCAGAGGTTGACCTCGCGGTAGGCGGCGGCGACCCGGTCGGCCCCGGAGACCGACGCCGGCGGGACCGCCTCCGCTTTGAAGAGCAGGAACAGCACCCTGTTCGCCTGGGTGTCGGAGACCGAGACCTGGAACGGCTGCTCGTAGGTCTGGCCGTCCAGCAGGCCGGTCCTGACGATCCCGATCGGCGAGATCGCGTTGACCCGGGTCCGGTTGGTCGCCGGGTCGATCGTCACCCGGGCCGCGTAGGCCTCCACGACATAGTCCGCCGGGACGCCCTCCCGGTTCGTGATCCCGATGATGACGGGCTCCGCCCGCCCGGACTGGAGCTCGAAGAGGTAGTCCTCGGCGATCCCGCTGCTCCCGAGCAGGTACAGCTCGGTGAACGGTTCCTCGCGCGGGGGGAGGTGGATCAGGATCACGGTCGCGGCGATCGCCGCGATCACCGCGAGGAGCATGAACCAGGATGCCAGCTTATCGAACCCAGAGGCGGTCACGGGGATGCTCCGCTCCGCGGGGGTCGTCCGCGAAGCGGCGTTCGGCCTCCGGCGGGGCTCCCCGCGGCGCACCGTCTATGTCTGCGCCCCGACGGAAAAAGGGTATCGGAGGGGGTCAGATGTTCTTGAGGGCGACCAGATCCTTCACCCCGGTCAGGCGCCAGACGAGCGAGCGCTCCTCTTTCGCGATCGCCTCGGGCGGGTCCTCCGGCGAGTGCCCGAGCGCCGCCAGGATGTTGGGGGAGAGCCCCCGCCCCACGATCAGGTCCACGAACCTCTCCCGGACCAGCTTCTTCTCGATCGAGTCCTCGATCTCCTCGAGACGACCCTGCATGGTCACGAACGTGTAGTAGGCGAGGTCGTGGCTGTACCGGTCCACCTCGACCGAGACGTACGGGCTCTTGCGGAAGTACTCGATCTTCTTGCCGTACTTGGTCGAGAGGAAGTAGAGGAACCGTCCGTCGAAGACGTAGAGGAACGGGGCGATGTAGGGGTACTTCTCGCCCTGGAATGCGATTCGGCAGATGTAGCCCTCGTCGATCAGCCGGTCGTACTCCTCTCTGTCCATCCGGGGTATCTTGACGATCTCCATTGTGTCTTCAATCAGAACTGGTCGAACCCAGGGTATAAACCATTTTTGATCGCGCTGCACCCCCTCCCGCGAGCCAGGCGAAATACCATTATGGGGCGACGGCTCTCAGCTGAATGCGATGGCCGGAGAGGAGAGGGGTCCCCCGGGAGCTGTACGGGCGGGAAACGCCGAACCGCCCGCCCCCTCCCGGGAACGGGTGGCCCGGGCCTCCGGGAAGTCGGGCCTCCCTCCCGGCTCGCTCGTCTACGTGGGCGAGCGCGCAGCCGGCGAGCCCAGCATCACCCTGATCCGCTACGGCCCCGGCGGCGTGGACGAGCGTCGTGCCTGCCCCCTGGCGGACGCCTTCCCGCTCGACCCGGCCTGGCCGGTCACCTGGATCGACGTCGTCGGCCTGGACGCGGAGACCGTCCGGGCGATCGGCGAGCAACTCGGGGTCCACCCCCTGATCCTCGAGGACATGCTCAACACCCGGGCCCGCCCCAAGTTCGAGGTCTTCCCGGACTTCGCCTACCTCTCGCTCAAGGCGATCGGCCTGGAGGGGGCCGGGCCGGCGCTCCGGATCGAACACGTCTCGATCCTGCTCGGCGAGAACGCGGTGGTCTCGATACAGGAGGCCCCGGGGGACCTCCTGGAGCCGGTCCGGGAGCGGATCCGAAAGGACGGGAGGATCCGCAACCTGGGCGCCGATTACCTGGCCTACGCCCTTGCCGACGTGGTGGTCGACGGCTACTACGGCGTGCTCGAGCGGTTCGACGAGCGCGCCGAGTTCCTGGAGGAGGAGGTCTTCGCCAGCCCCACGCCCGAGACCCTGCGCGAGATCCACGAGCTGAAGCGGGCGATGGTCGACCTGCGCCACGTCGTCTGGCCGCTCAGGGAGCTGGTACTCCGGGTCGAGCGCGAGTCCACGCCCCTGATCGGCACCCCGGTGCTCGTCTACTACCGGGACGTCTACGACCACACGGTGCAGATGATCGAGACGCTCGAGTCCCTCCGGGACCAGGTGGCCGGGATGCTCGACATCTACCTCTCCTCGGTCTCGTTCCGGCTCAACGAGATCATCAAGGTCCTGACCCTCTTCTCGACGATCTTCATGCCGCTCACGTTCATCGTCGGGGTCTACGGCATGAACTTCCGCTACCTGCCGGAGCTCCAGTACCGTCATGCCTACCCGCTCCTCTGGGTATTGATGGTCGGGATCGCGGTCTCCATGCTTCTCTACTTCCGGCGCAGGCGCTGGATCTGAGCGTTGGCCGCCTTCCAGGGGTAAGGGAGGACCGCGAAGAGCAGGGCGGAGAGGGCGAGCACCGGGACGACGGTCCAGAGCGCCCACTCGATCGTCAAGAGGTCAGCGATGTAGCCCGTCACGGCGACGCCGATCCCGCCCGCGCCGACCACGACCCCGAGCATCATGCCCGAGGCGAGTCCGACGGACCGGGGCATCAGCTCGTGCGAGAGCGCGACCGTGATCGCGAAGGTCGACCAGAGGCCGAAGCCGAAGAGCCCGAGCAGGGCGAGCGAGACCGCGCCGTCGGTGAGCAGGAACCCCGCGTACGCCGGGACTGCGAGCCCGAGGCCGACAAGGATGAACTCCTTCCGGCCGAACCGGTCGGAGAGAGAGGCCCCCCAGAGCTGGCCGGCGACCCCGGCCAGGAGCATCGCGGACGTGATCAGGTTCGCGGTGACAAGACCGATCCCCCTCGAAACGAGGAAGGTCGGCATGAACCCGAGCACCGCGAAGAGCGCCCAGGAGCGGATCACCGAGGCGAGGGAGAGGAGCGCGAACGGGCCGGGCTGGTTCGGAGGGGCGTCGGGGGGCGGCGCCGTCACGGGGTTCCGGAGGTCGAGCGCCGAGCGCCTGAGGAGGGGGGCGACCAGCAGGGCAGGGAGGATGACCAGCGGGAGGCCCCCGAGGCCGAACCGCCCGAGGATGAACCCGGCGAGGAGCGGGCCGAGGGCGAACCCCAGGTTGCCGCCGACCACGAAGAACGAGATCGTCCTCCCCCGCCCGCCCTCGGGAGCGGCGCGGCCCACCGCCGAGAGCGCGAGCGGGTGGAACGCGGCGTGCATCACCCCCGCGGTGCCGGCGAGCAGGAGGAGCGCCGGGAACCAGTCCGTCTGTCCCAGCAGACCGATGGCAGCCCCACCAGCGAGCGTGGCGACAGCGAGGGGGACGGTCCACTGTTTCGCGTCGGCGAGCCAGCCGAAGACCGGCTGGACCAGGGAGGAGGTCAGGTTGTACGCGGTCAGTACCAGGCCCGCGAGCATGAACGTGAGCCCGGCCTCGCTCACCAGCAGCGGAATGACGGCCGGGATCACGGTCATGTACACGTCGATCGTGAGGTGGCCGAGCGCGAGCCGCACGACGGTCCCGGGCGGCCTGGTCATCGCGCGACGCTCCGAATTCGGACCACCTCGACCGGGACCTCGACCCGGTCCCGCACGTGGTGCCGCATGGTCCTGGGAAGGAGGAGTGAGGCGGTGACCGTCCCGAGCACCTCGCCCCGCCCCGCGAGGTAGCGCCGGAGGAACGGGAGGGTGCCCGCGTTGAAGATCCCGTAGACGACCCGGCCGTGCGCGAGAGCGGCGTCGACGAACGGCCGGTCCGCGTGCCGGACCTGGGCCCCGAACGGCGGGTTCATCACGACCGTGTCGAAGACCCGCGAGCGCACGGGCTCGGGCGGATCGGCCGCGTCGCCGGCGACCCAGGCCACCTCGAGACCGAGCCGCCCGGCGTTTGCCCGGGCGACCGTCACCGCGTCCGGGTCGAGCTCGAGCCCGACCACCTCCGCGGCGCCCAGGAGGGCGGCGCCGCAGGCGAGCAGGCCAGTCCCCGACCCGAGGTCGAGCACGGAACGTCCCCTGATCTCCCCGTGCCCGGCGGCCATGACGAGGAGCCTGGCTCCGAGCCCGGCGGGAGTCACGTACTGTTCGAGCTCGGGCCGGGGGGACTCATACCCGGCGAGCCCCTGGAGCGTGATCTCGAGCTGCCTGAGACGCATTCTCACCCGACCTCGTCGACCGCGTAGTCGTCCCAGGACCGGAGCCCGGTCGCGATCTCGAACTCGGGCGGCGAGAGCACCGGCGCCGGGAAACGGGCCGCGTCGTCGTAGGCGAGGCGCGGGCAGGCGGTGTTGACGTACGCGTCGAACCCCAGGTTCAGGAGTGCGCCGGGGGTCACCTCCTCGATGGCGATGACGACAGCGCGCCCCCGGGCGAGGGCGGCCAGCCGGCGGGCGAGCGGTTCGCGCCGCTGCCCCGACCTGGTGGAGAGGAGCACCCCGACAGTTGCCGCCTCCCGGGCGCGCTCTATCAGGGCGAACCGGCGGCGGAGCAGGCGGTCGGGGTCGACCTCCTCCGCCGTTCCACGGCATGGGTCGCAGGCGATCACCCGCGCGCGGGTGGCGAGCGTGACCCCGAGGGGGTGGAAGGTCCCGGTCCCGAGATAGAGGATCTCGTCGGCCCCGGTCTCCCGGGCCGCGCCGAACGAGCAGCCCAGCACCTGGCCGGGAAGCGGGGTCCGCGCCGTCGGCCCGCCGACCCGTGCCTCGATCCCGCGGGCCACGAGGAGGTCGGCCACGCCGGGCAGGAGGTGGGCGTACTGGGCCGTCGCGACCAGCCCGGCAACCCTCCCCCGCAGAAGCGGGACGGCCTCTTCGACCGATTCCAGGCCCGCGTCGAGCCTGAGCGGGACGTAGACGACCCGGTCGCCTCCGTCACCGAGCGGCGTGTGCCCGGCGTGGACCAGGACGTCGGCGCGCTCCAGCCCCTCGCGCGAGAGGTCGCACGCCCCGTAGCAGGGATTCCCGTCGAGCGTGACCTCGAACCCCTCTTTCTCGAGGGCGAGGGCGACCGCCGCCCCGCGCCGGCGGAGGCCGTCGGGGAGCTGGAGCACGACCCTGCGCGCGCCGAGCCGCCGGAGGTCCGGGACGAGCGCCGCGGCGTCGATCCCGGGGAGCTCAGGGACCGTGCCCGATCACCTTCACCCGGTCAGTCACCTCTATCTCGACCAGGTAGCGGTAGGGCCTCCCGATCTCGGGGTCCCCCCGCCGGATCGCGACGCAGACGTCGGCGACCTCGACCCTGATCGCCTCCAGGGCGGCGAGCACGGCCACCATGGTCCCGCCGGTCGAGAGGACGTCGTCCACGATCACGACCCGCATCCCGGCCGAGAGGCCGTTGATGTAGAGCTCCCCCTTCGAGTACCCGGTCGCCTGGTGGACCGCGACCTCTCCCAGAAGCCCATAGAACCGTTTCCTGACCACGGTGAGGGGGATGTCGGTCATCAGCGAGAGCGTGGTCCCCAGGTGGATCCCCATCGCCTCGACGACCACGATCCGGTCGACCCCCTCCAGGTCCATCGTCCGGACCATCGCGCACCCTATCTCGCGGAGCAGGGCAGGCTCGACGGCCGGGATCCCGTCCGAGACCGGGTTGATGAAGTAGTGGTACTCGCCCCGCCTGACCATCGGGCAGGTCTCGAGTGACCGCGTCAATCTCTCATGCATAGTGCCGCTCCGCGGAGGCGATGAATCGTTCGACCACGTCCCCGCTGACGTGGGGCATACAGACGCACCGCATGTCATTCTCGCGGGTGAATGAGACCCGCCAGCCTGGCGGGGCGGAGGTCGTCCGGAACGTCGCGACGTTCACGTCGGGGGTCGCGGCCCGTTCGATGCCGAGCGCCTCGAGCCCTGCGATCAGGCGCCGCGTGTTCTCCATGCACCCCTCGACCAGGGCGCGCATCCCCTCGCGCCCCAGGTACTCCAGGACCGCGTACGCGCCAACCACCGGCGCCCCGGGCCGGGTGCCGGCGAGCGTGTACTCCTGCCGGACCGAGAGGTACGGCGTGTCCACGTTCAGGAGCTCGAGCAGTCCGGGCTCACGCACCAGCAGGCAGCCGGCCGGGATCGTGGACAGCCCCATCTTGTGCGGGTCCACGGCGATCGACGAGACCCCGTCCAGGGCAAAGTCGAAGTCCGGCGGGTCCAGCAGGAACGGGACCACGAGCCCGCCGAAGGCCGCGTCGACGTGGAGGAAGAGGTCGTGCTCGATCGCGAGCCGGGCGAGGGCGGCGACCGGATCGACCATCCCGTACTCGGTCGTGCCGACCACGCCGACCAGGGCCACCGTGGATTCGTCGATCAGGGCCTCGACCCCGGCATGGTCCACCCGGCGGTCGGTATCGAGCGGGGCCTTCCGGAGCTCGAGCCCGAGCATCCGGCACGCCTTCTCGAACGAGAAGTGGGACGAGGACGGGACCACCACGTTCGGGGCGGCCACCCGCCCCTGCTCCTTCGCGATCCGGAGCGCCTGGATGTTCGACTCGGTCCCCCCCGAGGAGGCGTACCCGGCAGCTTCGGGGAGGTGGTAGAGGGAGCCCAGGAGGGCGACCAGCTCCCGCTCTATCTGGGCCGTCCCGGGGAAGAGCCCCGGGTCGCCCAGGTTGGTCTCGAGAAAGAGCATGTGCGCCCGCGCCGCCACCGGGTGGGGCGGCGTGCACATCGACGAGAGGATCGTATCGTGGGAGAGGTCCTCCGCCTTCCTCCCGGCCAGGAAGGCGAAGATCTCCTCCTCCGGGATCCCGCACTCACGCATTTGTGCGCCGGGCCGCCTCGAGCAGGATCTGCTGTTCCTTCCGGGCGACCGCCTGCCGGATCTTCGCGACGGCGTCAATGTTCGAGGAGATCGAGGTTATCCCGTGCTCGACCAGCCACTCGGCCATCGCAGGATCGGAACCGGCCTGGCCGCAGATCGAGCACTCGACCCCGTTCTGGCGGCAGACCTCCAGGGCATGGTCGATCAGCTTCAGGACGGCGGGGTGTTTCGGCCGGTACATATGGGTGAGGTACTGGTTGTTCCGGTCAATCGCGAGCGTGTACTGGATCAGGTCGTTGGTGCCGAACGAGGCGAAGCGGACCCCTGCCCGGCAGAACTCCTCCATGAGCAGGGCCGAGGCGGGGGTCTCGATCATGACCCCGAGCGTGACCTCCTCCACGTCCACGCCGAGAGAGGCCATCAGGTCCTTCGCGCGGCGGAACTCGTCCGGGTGGCTCACCATCGGGAACATCACCCCGAGGTTGTCGTAGCCCCTTTCCCAGAGCCGCCGGAAGATCTCGATCTGGAGCCGGAACTGGTCCGGAGACCCGATGTCGCGCCGGATCCCACGCCACCCGAGCATCGGGTTGTGCTCGTCAGGCTCGTCTTCCCCCCCTTCCATGTTCCGGAACTCGTCGGTGGGGGCGTCGATCGTCCGGACCCAGACCGGCCTGCCCGGGAAGGCATCGAGCACGGTCCGGATACCGTCGTAGAGCTCCGCGATGAACTCCTCCTCGCGCCCGTTCTTGATGAACCAGCTCGGCGTCTTCCCGAGCCCGAGCATCAGGTGCTCGATCCTGAGGAGCCCGACCCCGTCCGCACCGGTCGCCGCCGCCCGCTGGGCGGCATCGGGGATCGAGACGTTCACCTTGACAAGGGTGGCGGTCACCAGGGGTGCGGCCGCCGCCGCCTGCGCGGTCTCGACCACGGCCTTCGGCATCGGCTCCGGGGCGACCTCGCCCTCGTAGACGACCCCCTTCTCCCCGTCGACCGTGACCATCTGCCCCGTCTTCAGGTCCTGGGTGGCGGTCCGCGAGCCGACTACGGCCGGCGTCCCGAGCTCGCGTGAGACGATCGCGGCGTGGCAGGTCATGCCCCCCTCGTCGGTCACGATCGCCCTGACTTTCCGCATCGCTGGCACCATGTCCGGGTTGGTCATCCTGGTGACCAGGATATCGCCCTCGCGTACCTGGCCGATCTCCTTGGCGCTCGCGATGATCACGACCCGGCCGGAGGCGGTTCCCGGCGCGGCCCCGATCCCGTTGACCAGGATCTTCGCCTCGGCCGTTTTCGTCCCCGGGACGGTTTGACGGGCCATCCCGATCGTCGTGATCGGGCGGGACTGGAGGATGAAGAGGTCACCGCCCACGATCGCCCACTCGACGTCCTGCGGTATCCCGTAGTGGTCCTCGGCGATCTTGCCGAACATCGCGAGCCGTGTGACCTCCTCGTCCGAGAGGACCTGCGCCTCCTGCCGAGAGATCGAGACCTCCACCTCACGGGTGCCCTTCGCCCCGTCCGAGAGGATCTCGGTCAGCTTGCGGGCGATCAGCCTGTCGACGACCTTCTCGGTCCGCTGGTCGAAGACGTAGTTGTCGGGGGAGACGGTGCCAGAGACGACGGCCTCTCCAAGGCCCCAGGACCCCTCGATGATCGTCAGCGGCTCCCCGGTGACGGGGTGGCTGGTGAACATAACCCCGGCCTTCTCGGAGTGAACGAGCTGCTGGACCACCACCGCGATGTTGACCGAGTGGTCGTCGAAGCCCTGCTTGGCGCGGTAATAGATGGCCCGGCCCCCGTAGAGCGATGCCCAGCACTTGTGCACGGCCTCGATCAGGTCCGAGTCCCCGCGGATGTTGAGGTAGGTCTCCTGCTGCCCCGCGAACGATGCGTCGGGCAGGTCCTCGGCCGTCGCCGAAGAGCGGACGGCGACGATCATCGGCTCGGGGGCGAGCCGCCGGTAGGCCTGGCGGATGTCCTCGGCGATCCTCTCCGGCATCGGCGCCGAGTGGACGAGCTCGCGGGCCGCGTCCGCAGCCCGCTCGAGGGCCGCCGAGTCCTCGACGTCGAGCCCCTCGAGGAGCGCGAAGAGGCGCTCCTCCAGGCCCGCCTCGATCAGGAACCGGCGGAAGGCCTGGGCGGTCACCACGAAGGCCTTCGGCACCGGCAAACCGATCGAGGCCATCTCCCCGAGGGACGCCCCCTTGCCGCCGGTCGACGAAAGGTCCTCCTTGCGAATCTCTTCGAGCATCAGGATGTTGGGTACGTTGTCAGGAACACGGTTCGGCATGAGGCGTCTCCCATTTAAATGTATCGCTTTTTGACGGTCGCCGCGGGGCGGGCGCGACAAACACCGAGCCCGCGGTCGAAGGTGGACATAAAGGTATCGTGGGCCGGGCTAATGACCATATCGGTTGCCGCCTCACCGACGGCCACGGCCCCGGGAGATCGCTCCCGCACAAGCAGTGACGCCGAGGGCCGCCAGGACCATCAGCGCGGGGGCGCCGGCCTCCCCCCCCGTGGCGGTCAGGTTCGCGTGCACCGACGCGACCTCGCCGGCCCTGACCTCGACTCCCTGCTCCCGTTCGATGTAACCGGGGAGGTCGAAACGGACCGTGTGCGCGCCGGCCGGGACATCGTTGATCGTGAGCGGGGTGCGCCCCTTGAACTGCCCGTCCAGGGACACGCCCGCCCCCTCCGGGTCGGAGCTTATCACGAGCGTTCCCCGCCGCTCCGAGGCGGGCGTCGGCGAGGTGGACGGGCTGCCGGTGGCCGTGAGCCGGGCGTGCACGCGGGCGGTCGCACCCTGGGCGACCTGCACGGTGGACGTGTAGTCGGCGTGACCCTCGAGACTGACCACCAGCGTGTGTCGCCCGACCGGGACGCCCCCGAGCTCGAGGTCCCCCGATGCCGGGGTCACGCCCCGCTCGGCTTCGTCGAGGTAGACCGTCGCGCCGCCGGGGTCCGACGAGACCGCGAGCCCGCCGTCGAGGGAGTCCAGGAGTGGCTGAAGGCTCGCGTTCACCGTGGCGGTCGCGCCCTCCTCGACGCGCACGATGCCGGACCAGTCGACGAACTCCGCGCGGTGGAGCTCAAGGCGCCGCGAGCCGGCCGTCGCCGGGAACGAGGCGGGGGTCGTCCCGCGGTACACCCCGTCGACGAATACGTACGCCCTGTCGGGGAAGGAGTCCACCGCGATGAACCCGGTCGTCCCCGCTGCCGTCAGGGCGGGGTCCAGGTAGACCATCACCCCGTCCCGGATCCCGACCGTGGTGGTGTACGGGACGAACCCGGCTAAGTCGAGGTCGACCTGGTGCGGGCCGGGCTCGAGGCCACTGACCGCTATCGGGGTCCGGCCCCTGTAGGCTCCATCGATCCGGACATCCGCCCCGGAGGGGGCGCTGACGACCGAGACCGACCCGGCGTCGACTGACGTCGGGATGAGGGTGACCCGGACGGACTTGTCCTCGCCCGCGCCGAGCCAGACCGCGTGGTGGCTGTCGATAAAACCGCTCTTCGTCAGGACGAGCTGGTGCGGCCCGACGGCCAGACCCGCGATCGCCAGTGCCTCACCCCCGGACGGGGTCTGGCCCCGGTACACCCCGTCCAGGGTCACGGCGGCATCTGCGGGGAACGAGGAGACGGTGATGGAGCCGGTGCTGAGCGGCGCTCCTCCCGCGGGGACTGCGGCCGTTCCCAGCAGGATCACCGCGGCGACGAGCACGGGCACGAGGCAGCGGCGGGACGCAGTGCAGCGCATGGTTCTGGAAGGCATGGTACCTTCTCCTCGCGGGAAGGCGGTTTAAGGATTCTCTTTTCTTCCCGGCGATCCCTTTTTTGGGCTGGAGACCGTAACTCTTCGGTGCGTTTCAAACGGGGGGAGTCGTTCTGATGGATGGGAATGTGACCGACAAGACGGTCTGCGTGGTCGGGCTCGGGTACGTCGGGCTGCCGCTCGCCGAGGCCTTCGCGGAGCACATGCGGACGATCGGGTTCCGGCGCGACCCGGCGGCGGTCGATGCACTCAACGCGGCACCGGGAAACAGGATCGAAGCGACGACCGACCCGGCGAAGATCCGGGAGGCCGACTTCGTCATCATCGCGGTTCCCACGCCCGTGACGCGGTCCAAGGACCCCGACTTTGAACCGGTGATCTCCGCCTCGGAGACTGTCGGGCGGCACCTGAAGCCCGGGGCGATCGTGGTGCTCGAGTCCACCGTCTACCCGGGGGCGAGCGAGGAGTTCATGGTCCCGGCCCTGGAGGCGGCCTCGGGCAAGACCTGCGGGAGGGACTTCTTCGTCGGCTACTCGCCCGAGCGGATCAACCCGGGCGACGAGGCCCACGACCTGCCGCACATCTACAAGATCGTCGCGGGCCAGGACGGGCCGACCACGGACGCGCTCTGCGCCCTCTACGGCCTGGTCACCAACGTCTACCGCGCCCCGGATATCCGGACGGCTGAGGCGGCGAAGGTGATCGAGAACGTCCAGCGCGACCTGAACATCGCCCTGATGAACGAGCTCTCGATGCTCTTCGCCCGGATCGGCCTGGACACGGGCGAGGTGCTGAAGGCGGCGGGGACGAAGTGGAACTTCCACGCCTACCGCCCGGGGCTCGTCGGCGGCCACTGCATCCCCGTCGACCCGTACTACCTGGTGCAGAAGGCCAAGCAGGTGCGCTACCACCCCCAGGTGATCCTGGCCGGGCGGGCGATCAACGACTCGATGCCGAAGTACGTCGCGGACATGGCGGTCAAGGGCCTGAACCGCGTGGGCAAGCCGATCAAGGGCGCGAACGTGTTGATCATGGGCCTGACCTACAAGGAGGACGTGGCCGACATCCGCGAGTCGCCCGTCGAGCAGATGGTCGAGGAGTTGAAAGAGTTCGAGACGAACGTCTACGGCTACGACCCCCTCCTGCCCCGGGAAGTGATCGAGCGCTTCGGTGCCGTCCCGCTCCAGGACCTCGACAGGCCCATGGACGCCGTGATCATCTCGGTCGCGCACCTGTCGTTCAGGGACATGACGGCCGCCGAGCTCGCGAGGCTCATGCCCGACCGGCCCGTGCTCGTCGACGTGCGCGGCGTCGTCGACCCGGCAGAGGCCAGGAACGCCGGCATCGATTACCGCCGGCTCTGACCCCGTCCCCTCCCGGATAGATTTTTCTCTTCTTCTGGGCAACGCGCCCGCATGAGTGAGCCCGTCTATTTCGCGTCGGTCCGCGCCCGAGGACCCGACGAGTCCCGGATCGCGAAGGTCTCCCGGCTCTTCGATGCCGCCGGGTTCGCCGGCTGCGTCGCGCCACGCGACCTCGTCGCGATAAAGGTCCACTTCGGCGAGCGGGGCTGCGATGCGTTCGTCAGCCCGGTGCTCGCCCGGCAGGTCGTGAACCGGGTCCGCGATCGGGGGGGGCTCCCGTTCCTGACCGACACCGCGACCCTCTACCGGGGCTCCAGGTCGAACGCGGTCGACCACATGACGATCGCGGTCGAGCACGGGTTCTCGTTCGCGACCGTGAGCTGCCCGGTCCACATCGCCGACGGCCTCGCCGGGCGCTGCGGCACGGAGGTCAGGATCGAGAGAAAGCACTTCCAGGCGGTGAGCATCGCGTCCGGGATCGTCGAGGCCGACTCGCTGATCGGGCTCTCCCACGTCAAGGGTCACGACGTGGCCGGCTTCGGCGGGGCGATCAAGAACCTGGGGATGGGCTGCGCGACGAAGTCCGGCAAGCAGCAGCAGCACGCTGTCCGCCCGCTGGTCTACGAGGACTTCTGCGAGGGCTGCGGGCGCTGCGCCGGGATCTGCCCGACGGGCGCCATCTCTCTGGGGGTTGACGGCCGGGCGGAGATCGACCGGGAGACCTGCATCGGCTGCTTCGACTGCATGAACGTCTGCCCCACCGGCGCGCTGGACATCGACTGGGAGAGCGACGCGGGGCTGTTCCTGGAGCGGATGGCCGAGTACGCCCTGGGCGCGGTGAAGAATAAGGAGGGGAAGGTCGGGTTCTTGAACTTCCTTATCGCCGTCTCCCCGGACTGCGACTGTGTCGCCTGGTCGGACGCCCCGATCGTCCCCGACATCGGCATCCTGGCGTCCCGGGACCCGGTCGCGATCGACCAGGCCTCGCTCGACCTGGTGAACCGTGGCACCGGGATCGCCGGGACCAGGCTCGCGGCGAACCATGCGGCGGGCGGGGACAAGTTCCGCGGCGTCCACCCGAAGACCGACGGCGGGCGGGTGCTCCCGTACGCCGAGGAGATCGGGCTCGGGACCCGCCGCTACCACCTGGTCGAGGTCTGACCGCACCCCCATCTCTCTGCTCCCTCGCTTCGGTGGAACAGGGGGAACGGGCGGCGGCGGATCGCTTTTTTCGGTTATCGCGGGGTCTCTCCCGCGGCGCCCCGCGCCGCGGTGCAGGTCTAAAAAAAAGGGGGGCAGGTTCCCGGCGCCTAGCGCGAGAGGATGGCCATGATGATGCGGCCGTAGGCAGGCCGGGTGACCAGGACCCCGATCAGGACGCCGAGGATCGTGACGATCGCGAACCCGCGGAGGGTCGAGAGGTCCATCAGCACGAGCGGGAGCATCGCGGCGACCACGGTTGCGGCAGAGGCGACGATGATCCCGAGCGCACGGGCGAGCCGCTTCAGGTAGAGGTTCGGTGACGGCACCTTCCCCTCGTGCAGGATCTCGTCGGTGATGATGATCAGCTGGTCGATCCCGGTCCCGAGCACCGCGATCAGGCCGGCGATCGTCGCGAGGTCAAGCTGGATGATGAACCGGCAGATCCCGAGCAGGATCGCCAGCTCGGCCAGATTTGTCAGGACCATCGGGAGCACGATGGCCGGCTCGCGGTAGCGGTAGAAGACCACGACCCCGACGGTGATCACCGCGATGACCGCCGCGAGCAGGCTCATCATCTTGAAGTGATCGCCGAGCGCGGCCGAGACCGAGCCGGAGCCTGCGATCGAGACGTCGACCGGGAGCGCCCCGGCGCGCAGGTGGATCTCGAGGGCGGTCGCGTCGTTCTTCCCCTCCTCGCCGACGCCGGTGGAGGCGAAGAGCTGACGGACGTTCTCGCCACCCCGGAGTTTCGCGGCGAGGTCGGTCGAGAGCGGGGCGTCGTAGACCGTCTCGTTGTCCAGGACCATGATCAGGTGGTGGCTGTCGGGGTCGTTCACCGCCCCGTGCCGGACGGCGGCCTCGCGGAAGGCGGTCGCCCCGCTCTCGGAGAGGGTGAACGAGACCCCCCAGCTGTTCGAGCCCGGGGGCTCCTGCGCCGGGAGGCCGACCGAGGTGATCGCGTCGCCGAAGAGAACATGCTCGGACGCGTTCCCGGCGGTCACGATCCGGATCTCGAACTTGCCCTGCTTGCCCACGATCTCCTGCGCCGTGTTCATGTCGACGCCGGCCATCTCGATTCGGATGTAGCGGGCGATCCCGTTCAGTCCCGTCAGAGTGTTGACCTTCGCGTCTCGCGTCCCGAGACTGTTGATCTTGTTCTCGAGGATCCGCTTTATATCGTCCGCGGTGGCCGCCGAGACCCCTTGCTGGATCGAGACGACGCGCCCGCCGGCCCGTTCCACCGCGGCCCGGATCTCGTCATCGGGGAGGGCCTTCCGGATCTCGATCCGGCCGGCGTCCACCACCAGCACCTCGGTATCCAGGTCCTTCCCGAGGGCCGTCGCGAGGTCCTCGATGCTCCCCGAAGGCTCGAGCGTGACCACCCGGGCCTTCAGCTCGAGCTGGAGCCACGCCCCCTCGCTCAGGTCGAGGCCGTACTGGAGGTTGGTTCTGATCTCCCCGTCCTCGAGGTGCGGGCCGATGGCGATCACTGAGCCGATGACGAGCAGGACCACGAGCGCGACCCGCCAGTCGGTGAGGAGGGCCTTCCAGTCGATCCTCCCGCTGCCGCCCGCCGTCGTGACGGACGGGGCAGAACGCGCCGGGGTGGGCCCGTCGGAGGCGGCCGGGCGCTTCGCCGCCCGCCTCTCCTTCTTGTCTTTCTTCATCGGGCCTCCCTCCCTTCGAGGTACCAGTGCAGGATGCCGGCGTTGAGCATCCAGGTGTTCATCAGGTCTGCCGCGAGTCCGAGGAGGATCACCGAGGAGATCTGGAAGATCACCTCCACCTGGCCCAGGAGCGCGACGACCCACATCGCGATCGCCGCAGCGATCGCGGTCGAGGTCATGATGAACCCGGTCGTGAAAGCCCCGCTCATCTTGTCCGCGATCGACCCCTGCCGCTTCAGCACCCGGTTCGTGAGCAGGATGTCGGAATCGACCGAGTAGCCGATCAGCATCAGCAGCCCCGCCGTCGTCGCGAGCGTGAGGGGGATCGAGAAGACGTTCATCAGGGCGGCAGCGATCGCAATGTCAGAGAAGGCCGAGAGGATTATCGCGACCGACGGCACCAGCGTCCGGAAGACCAGGAAGACCACGATCGCCATCAGGATGAACGAGAAGGCGAGTGCGATCGCGGCCTGGGACTGGAGCGTCTCCCCGAACGCCGCCCCGATCTGGTCGATCTTCGCGTCGGGGTAGCGCTCGATGATCGAGGCCGAGAGCGCGCGGAACCGGTCGTCGTCCATCGGCCCGAACTTCAGGTACTTGCCGTCGTTGATCCCGGACTCGACGTCGATGAGCGGGTACCCGGCGAACGCCGCCGCGATCTCCTCAAGCGTGTCGTCCGTGAAGACGGTGACCGCCGTGCCCCCGGCGAAGTCCATCCCGGGGGTGACCGGCATGCCTGTCATCAGCGTGTTGAACCCGAGGATCACGAGGGCCACTGCCAGGACGACGAGAGGGATGGCGACCATCATCCTGGGGGGATATTTGTTTATATTGTAATGCCAGCGTTCGGATACCACTGATCACACCCCTTGATCATGCCGGTACATGTCGCATTGGTTCGACTCGTGAGAATAAGCATTTTCTGATAACAACCGAATAATCCGCAGATACCGCCTTCCCGAATCGGGACCCGGGTCTCGCGTACTCCTCACGACCTGCCTGGCCCGGGAATCATGGGGAACTTCCCCCGTTTCCCCGGGGACGGGCGGGGCCTATCCTGCCGGGTCGGCGGTACGGCGGCCGGAGGGTGTCGCGGGGACCGGGGAACCGGCCCGTGGTCTACCCGCGTGTAGGATCTCATAATTACTTGACACCCGATGAGACGGGGTGTATGCAGAAGCTGGCGGCTGACGATCCCGAAGCGATTGTCTCTTCCTATCACCGTGGCGAGGATGTCTCGTCTGTCGCCGCCC
>JAAYEG010000004.1 GCA_012728895.1 Methanospirillum sp.
CACTGCGTCCGGCCGTCGATGGTCACCTGCTTCCAGTCGCCCTGCCAGAGCGTCATCGCATGCTTCCGCTCGAACCGGACCCATTTCGGTCGTGACGGTTTTCGTTTCTGAGCCGTCATGAGCCCTCTTTCACGCAGAATCCGATAAACCATCGTGTGCGGGATAACACGACCGGTCTCGGTGACGATGTGCCGGGAGAGGGCACGGGGTCCAAGCTGGGAGATCCGACTAGAGACCAGGACCAGGAAGACCGTGTCCCACGGCGGTGGCCGTGGTTGCCGCCAGGGACGCTGGAGAACCAGCGGGCGTCCGTGGGTCCCGGTGTAGCGAAGGATCTGAAAGACCCGTTCGCTGCTGACGTGGTAGCGTGCGGCGATGGACGGGACATCCTCGCCACGATGATAGGAGGAGACAATCTCCCCGGGTTCATCGGCCGCTAACTTCTGCATACACCCGGTCTCATCGGGTGTCAAGTAATTATGGGATCCTACAGCCATGGAACGCCGCCGCAGCCCCTCGAGCCCGGGAAGACGGTCTCTACCGGCGAAGGAGGCGGCGCGGCTCCCCCGCGGTTCGCGCCCCGGGTCCGCCCCGTCCCGCCCATACGTCTATCTCCGGTGCACTCCCACGTTCACCGACCCATGACGACCACGAACCCGCTCCGGCGGGGAGACCCCACCGTCTTCGAGGTCCCAGGGGCCTGCGGCGAGCCGGTCCGCTGTGGTAACCGGACGGTGGTCCGCTACGAGGCCGAGCTCTGGACCGCTCGGCAGAGGCAGGCCGTCACTCTCCACGAGCTCTCGTACCGGGCCTGCTTCAAGCCCCAGCTCCCGCGGTTCTTCATCGAGCGGCTGACGGTGCCCGGCGACCTCGTCTACGACCCGTTCTCGGGCCGGGGGACGACCGCCGTCGAGGCGGCTCTGCTCGACCGCAGGGTGGCCGCCAACGACGTCAACCCGCTCTCGGCCCTGCTCGCGGCTCCGAGGCTCGAACCGCCCTCCGGCCCGGAGTCGGTCTCCGCCCGGCTCGCCGAGTACCCGGCAGTCCCCGGGGCCCGGGCCGACCTCGACCTCTCCATGTTCTACCACCCCTCGACCGAGGCCGCCCTCGTGTCGCTCCGGCGCGAGCTCCTCGGGCGGGCCGCCGATGGCCGGGAGGACCCCCTGGACCGGTGGATCCGGATGGTCGCGACGAACCGGCTCACCGGTCACTCGCCGGGCTTCTTCTCGGTCTACACTCTGCCGCCGAACCAGGCGACCTCCCCCGAGAGCCAGCGCCGGATCAACGCCCACCGCCGGCTCGTGCCCCCGCCGCGCGACGTGGCCGCGCTGATCGTCCGGAAGACCGGGCAGCTCCTCCGGGATCTCGACCCGGAGGCCCGGAGCCGCCTCGCCCGCCGGGCGCGGGACGCCGTCTTCATCACCGGCGACGCGGGGAAGACCCCCACCCTCGCGTCCGGTTCCGTGCGGTTGACCGTGACTTCCCCGCCGTTCCTGGACCAGGTAGCGTACGCGAAAGACAACTGGCTCCGGTGCTGGTTCAACGACCTCGATACGGAGGCGGTCGCCGCCGGGATCACGATGGCCCGGACGATCCCCGCCTGGACGGCCGTGATGGCCGACGTCTTCGCCGAGCTGTACCGGGTCACGGCCCCCGGGGGCCACGTCGCGTTCGAGGTGGGCGAGGTCAGGCGGGGGACGGTCCCGCTCGACGAGTACGTCGTTCCGATCGGCGAGGAGGCCGGGTTCACCTGCCGCTCCATCCTCGTGAACGTGTCCCGCTTCACCAAGACCTCGCACATCTGGGGGGTCGAGAACCACGCCGCCGGGACGAACACGAACCGCATCGTGCTCTTCCGGAAGGAGTGACCGTGGACACTGTCTGCTCGGTCGATCTCGGCGGCACCTGGACCCGGGTGGCCTTGGTTGGGGCGGGCGGGCGGATCCTCGCCCGCGAAACCTTCGCTACCCGGTCCCGGGCCGCCTCGCCGGCCGCGCTGACAGACGCGATCGCGGGCGCCGTCCGCCGGCTCGCAGGGGGCTCCCCCGGGGCGATCGGGGTCTCGGTCGCCGGCCCGGTGGACATCGCGACCGGTGCGATCGTCTCGCCGCCGAACCTCCCCTTCGACCGTGTCGAGGTGACGGCTCCGCTCGGCGGAGCGTTCGGCGTCCCAGTCGCGCTCTCCAACGACGCGAGGGCCGGCGCGCTCGGGGAGCACGCGCACGGGGCGGGGCGTGGATGCGACGACCTGGTCTACGTCACGATCTCGACCGGGATCGGAGGCGGCGTGATCAGCGGGGGGCGGCTGCTCGCGGGCCGGGGCGGGAACGCCGGGGAGATCGGCCACATGACGGTCGAGACCCGGCACGGCCTCTTCTGCGGCTGCGGCCACCCGAACCACTGGGAGGGGTACTGCTCCGGCAGGAACATGCCGCACTATTACGCAGTCGAGCGGCGCCCGGGCGATCCGCCGTACCGGACCACGCAGGAGATATTCGTCGGCGCCCGCGCGGGCGAATCGGGGGCCCGACGCTTCCTCGGGCTGGTCGCGGTCCTGAACGGTCGCGCCCTTTCCGGCCTCACGGTCGCGTACGACCCCGAGAGGATCGTCCTGGACGGCGGCGTGGTACGGGCCCAGGAGGACCTGCTCGTCGGCCCGGCGGTCGCGCGGATGGAGGAGTACCTGCCGAGACCCGCCGTCCTGGTGAGCCCGCTCGGGGGCGACGCCCCCCTGCTCGGCGCGGCCCTCCTCGCCTTCCGGGCGTAGCGCCCTTCCCGGGGCTGCAGGGGGCACCCTCCCCGTCCCAGCTCCCCGCGAGGCTTATCCGTGTGCCCGCGCCACGTACCCGCGATGACGTCCCCCCTCTCCCGCGCTGTCGTCCGGGCGGTCGACCCCGGGCTCCTCGCGCTCTACCGCGACCTCCACGCGCACCCCGAGCTCTCGGGCAGGGAGGGCGGCACCGCGTCCTGTCTCGCGGAAGCGCTCGCGGCGGCGGGGTGTGCAGTCCACCGGGGGATCGGGGGACACGGGCTCGCGGGCGTGCTCGAGAACGCCGGGGGCCCGACCCTGCTCGTCCGCGCCGACATGGACGCCCTCCCGATCCTCGAGGAGACCGGGCTCCCCTACGCGAGCCACGCGACCGGGATCGACCCTTCCGGGAACGAGGTGCCGGTCATGCACGCCTGCGGCCACGACCTGCACATGGCCGCCCTGGTCGGGCTCGCGAGGACCATGCGGTCCCTCCGCGACAGGTGGCGGGGCCGGATCGTCCTGGTCGGCCAGCCCTCGGAGGAGCGGGTCTCGGGGGCGGCGGCGATGGTCCGGGACGGGCTCTACGACCGCGTCGGCCGGCCGGACTGGGCGATGGCGTTCCACGTCGCCCCCGAGCATCCGGAGGGCCGTGTCCTCTTCACGGAGGGGGTCGCGTCGGCCGGGGCCGAGTCGGTCGACGTGGTGGTCCGGGGAGTCGGCGGCCACGCCGCCCATCCCGACCAGACGTGCGACCCCGTGCTGCTCGCGGCCCAGACCGTGGTCGCCCTCCAGGGGCTCGTCAGCCGCGAGCTCGACCCGCAGGAGTTCGGGGTCCTCACCGTCGCCTCGGTCCACGGCGGGACCAAGCACAACGCGATCCCGGACGAGGTCCGGCTGGGGATCAACATCCGGTTCTTCGACGACGCGGTCCGGGACCGGCTCCTCTCCGGTATCGGGCGGGTCGCGGTCGGCCAGGCCCGCTCTGCAGGAGTCCCGCCCGACCTGGACCCGGTGGTCTCCCTGATCGACGAGTCCGCCCTCCCGCTCAGGAACGACCCGGGCCTGGTGTGCCGGGTCCGGGAGGCGGTCCTGGCGGTCCTCGGGCACGACCGCGTCGGCGGGCTCGGTCCCTCGTCGGGCTCCGAGGACTTCGGGGCCTTCGCCGAGGTCGACCCGCCGGTCCCGCTCTGCTACTTCAGGGTCGGGACCGGGAGCGGACGGCTCCACTCTCCGACCTTCGCCCCCGATCCCGGCTCGGTCCTCACCGCGGCGGTGACCGCGCTCGGGGCCGCTGCCCTGGACCTGCTCCGGCCCCCGGACTAGTTCCCGGGGCGGCGCGCCGCGAGATGGGCGGCCGCGGCCGCCGTCGTCTCGCGCCCCTGCGGGGTCCGCTTCAGGAAGCCAACCCGGATCAGGTAAGGCTCGTAGACCTCTTCGATCGTCCTGACCTCCTCGCCGACCGCGATCGCGATCGTCCTGACTCCGACCGGCCCCCCCCCGAAGTCGCCCGCGATCGCGGAGAGGATCCGGCGGTCCAGGTCGTCGAGCCCGAGCCGGTCGATCCCGAGCAGGGAGAGGGCGTGGTCCGCGATCTCCTGCGTCACCGTGCCGTCGCCCCGGACGAGCGCGTAATCCCGGACCCGGCGGAGGAGGCGGTTGGCGACCCGCGGGGTGCCGCGCGAGCGGCGGGCGACCTCGATTGCTCCCTCCCGCGTGATCGGGATGCGCATGATCCCGGCTGAGCGCTCGACGATCGCGACCAGGTCTTCCTCGTCGTAGAGGTTCAGCCGGCAGACGAGCCCGAACCGGTCGCGGAACGGCGCACCCAGGTTCCCGACCTTGGTGGTGGCGCCGATCAGCGTGAACCGTTCGAGGGCGAGCGGGATCGACCGGGCCGAAGGCCCCTCGCCGATCATCACGTCGATGAAGAAGTCCTCCATCGCGGAGTAGAGCACCTCCTCGACGACCGGCGAGACGCGGTGGACCTCGTCGATGAAGAGGACGTCCCCCTCGTCGAGGGCCGTCAGAAGCGCGGCCAGGTCCCCCGGTTTCTCGAGCACCGGGCCGGTCGTGGTCCGGATCGCGGCGCCCATCTCCTTCGCGATGATGTGGGCGAGCGTGGTCTTGCCGAGCCCCGGCGGCCCCGAGAAGAGGACGTGGTCGAGCGGCTCGCCCCGGACCTTCGTGGCCTCGATCGCGATCCCGAGGGCCTCGCGGACCTCGCGCTGGCCAATGAACGATCGGAGTGAGGTGGGCCGGATCGCCGCCTCCTCGGGCTCGTCGGTGATCTGCCCCGGGGAGACCTCGCGTTCGCGCCGCATCGACTCAGTCCCTCCTGAGGCGCGCTAGCGCCCCGCGGATCAGGCCCTGGAGGTCGGCTCCGGGGTGGTCGACAAGCGCGGCCTCGACGGCGTCACCTGCCGCGCGCGACGAGAAACCGAGCGCGACGAGCGCGGCCATCGCGTCCGACGCGGGGTCAGGCCCGCTGATGGGGGGCTGGACGCCGCTCCCGGCCCCGATCTCCCGGAACCGGTCCCGGAGCTCCAGGATCAGCCGTTTCGCCGATTTCGTCCCGATCCCCGGGACCCGGATCAGGACCTCCTCGTCACCGTCCCTGACCGCCAGGATCAGGTCGTCGACCGTGACCTCGGAGAGGATCTTGATCGCGAGCGCCGGCCCCACCTTGGTGACCCCGATCAGCGCCCTGAAGGCCTCGAGGTCGCGCGGATCGAGGAAACCGTAGAGGGAGAGGGCGTCTTCGCGGATTGCCAGGTGGGTGTGGAGCCGGACCCGTCCACCGGCCCGGCTCAGGGTCCGGGCAGTCGCGGCGTGGACGAAGACCCGGAACCCGACGCCGCCGACGTCGATCACGGCCGACCGCTCGTCCACCCCGTCGACCGTTCCCTCGAGATACGCGAACATGCTCCCCTCCTGGTAGATATGGGGCGCCGAGGGGTGTTAATGGCTCGGAACGGGCTGCAGCAAACCGGGAGGCGACGGGAGGGTCACCGCGTCCGGTGAACATGGCAGACCGCGCAGGCGAGGGCGTCGGCCGCGTCGTCCGGGCGGGGCATCACGTCGAGCGCGAGGATCCGCCGGACCATCTCCTGGACCTGTCTCTTATCGGCCCTGCCCGACCCAGTGACCGCCTGCTTGATCTGGTTCGGCGCGTACTCGGCGACGGGGATCTCGCGCTCCGCCGCTGCCAGCCGAATCACCCCACGGACCTCGGCCACCTGCATCGCGGTCGTCACGTTCTTCGAGAAGTAGAGGGTCTCGAGCGCCATCCCGTCGGGGGACCACTCGTCGAGGAGGCGGTTCAACCCCCGCGAGACCTCGAGGATGCGGGCAGGGATCGGGGACTCCTTCGCCGTCTCGATGCAGCCCCAGCCCCTCGAGACGACGAGGTGCGCCTCTCCCTCGACCACGCCCCACCCGACCCGTCCGTACCCCGGGTCGACGCCGATAACGAGCATGCGATGCAAGGGGTTCGCGAGCCGGTGGTAAAAGGGTGCGTGTCCGGGGCACCGGACTCAGTGCGGCCCTCGCGGCGGTTTCAGGCCGGAACGAGCCGGGCCATGTCCTCCTCGACCGTGGTGTTCGGGGTGATGTTGAAGTTCTCGACGAGCACCTTGAGGACGTTCGGCGAGACGAAGGCAGGCAGCTTCGGGCCGAGCGTGATGTTCCTGATCCCCAGGCTCAGGAGCGCCAGAAGGACCAGCACCGCCTTCTGCTCGTACCAGGCGATGTTGAACGAGAGCGGCAGGTCGTTGACCCCCACGCCAAACGCGTCCGCGAGGGCCTGAGCGATGACGACGAGCGAGTAGCAGTCGTTGCACTGGCCCGCGTCGACCACGCGCGGGATACCGCCGATATCGCCCAGGTCCAGGGCGTTGTAGCGGTACTTCGCGCAGCCCGCGGTCAGGATGACCGTGCTCTGCGGCAAGGCCTTGGCGAACTCGGTGTAGTACTCCCGCTCGCGGTGCCGGCCGTCGCAGCCGGCCATGACCACGAACCGCGTGATGTCGCCATTCTTGACGGCCTCGACGATCGTCCCGGCGAGCTCGAGGACGGCCTTATGGGCGCAGCCCGTGATGAGGTCGCGCCCGGTTCCCGGGAGCGGCTCCGGCGGCGGCGAGGCCTTCGCGTGCCGGATCAGGGCCGAGAAGTCCTTGGTCCCGTCCGGGCCCGCGTCGATGTGCGTTGTCCCGGGCCAGCCGACCGGGCCCGTGGTATAGATCCGGCCGACGTACGACTCCTTCGGCGGGATGATGCAGTTTGTCGTGAACAGGATCGGGCCGTTGAACAGCTCGAACTCCTCGCGCTGCTTCTGCCAGGCCGTGCCGTACTGGCCGACCAGGTGCGGGAACGCCTTCAGCTTCGGGTAGGCGTGCGCGGGCAGCATCTCCCCGTGGGTGTAGATGTCGATCCCCGCGTCCTTCGACTGCTCGAGGAGCTGGTACAGGTCCTTGAGGTCGTGGCCCGTGACCACGATCCCGGGCCGGTTCCCGGCCGTCGTCTTCACCGGCGTGATCACGGGGTCGCCGTAGGTCGAGGTGTTCGCGCGGTCGAGAAGCGCCATGGTCGCCACGCCCATCCGGCCGCACTCGAGGTCGAGCGCGATCATCTCGTCGACGGGAAGGTCGCGCAGGGTCGAGGCCAGGCCCCTCTCGATGAACTCCTCGATCGCGTCGTCCGCGAACCCGAGCACGGCGGCGTGGTGGTAGTACGCAGCCATCCCCTTGAGGCCGTAGATCAGCATCCAGCGGAGCGATCGGACGTCCTCGTCCCCTGTGGCGAGCACGCCCGCCTCCGCCACCTTCGCGTCGACGTCGGCGTCGGAGGCCGGCGTCCAGGTGGCCGCGTCCGGCGCGCCCGGGCCGGCCGGCGGCAGAGCGTCGCGGAGCGCCACGGCCCGCCGGATCTCGTCGCGGAAGACCTCCGGGTCGAAGTTGACGTTCGTGATGGTCATGAAGAGCGCGTCGATCAGAATGTGCCTCGCCTCGTCGCTCCCGGCCCCGCCGGCCTCGCGGGCGGCAAGGTCGCGGTGCGCGATCCCCCGGGCGACGTAGAGCAGGACATCCTGGAGCCCGGCCAGGACCTCGTCCTTGCCGCAGACGCCCCGGGTGGTGCAACCCGTGCCCCGGACCGTCTCCTCGCACTGGTAACAGAACATGTTTCGATAACCCCATGTATACTTTTTAGACGAGGTTTCTCTATGATACCAAGGCATATATAGACGGGGGTTTCAACAGGGTAACCATGCAGGAGGAGTGCACGGTCAGCCAGACGGTCCGGTACCTCGCGAAGAAGTGGACCCTGCTGATCATCCTGGAGCTCTACAAGGGCCAGGGGTACACCCGCCGCTTCTCGGAGCTGAAGACGGCCCTCGGCGGGATCACGCAGAAGGTTCTCGCCGAGCGGTTGCGCGAGCTGGAGGCAGAGGGGATCGTGACGCGGCGCGTCGACGCCTCGTCGTTCCCCCTGAAAACCGAATATACGCTGACCGAGAGCGGGCTGGAGATCGTGGACGTCATCCGCGGGATCAAGGCCTGGGCCCTGAAGTGGAAGGTCGAGAACCTCGCCTGCGGGGCCCGGGACTGCAGCGTCTGCGGGCTCTGAAGGGAGTGCCCTGGACGCGGGTCTCCTTCAGTCGATACACGCCGGGTGGAGCGACCCCGGCGACGTCCTCGAACAGGTTAGAACAGTTGCCGACCCGGCTCGTGAGGTATCCGGCACTCTCCGTCCCGGCGGCGGCGTCGACAGGACTGTTCTCTTCCCTCTCCACGACGCGTCGGGACCGTCGCCGCAGCCCGATCCCCTCGTGTCCCGTGGACTTGGTGCCAGTGAACGACGCGGATTCTTGCGCCCCCGCGGAACCGTGCATCGTAGAGACGGACGCCCGCGACATCACGCGCCTCGCCGCGGGACTCCGGTCTCCACGGTCCCGCGGCCTATGCCCGCAAGGTCCGCTCCCGCTTCTCGAACGGCGGGATCCGCCTGTACTCCCGTAAAAACGCCTCCCGGTACGCCCGCTCCCTCTTCGAGGGGACGTAGTTGAACCGCCTGACCCGTTTCAGGATCTCGTCCACGATCTCCTCCTCGCTGGAGAGGTTCATGTTCGCCACGTCGAGGAGGATCCAGTCGAGACGGTCGATGCCCGTCTCCTTGCCGTCGATCGGGATCCGTTTGATCTTGATCCGTTCGGGCACGATACCGCCGCAGACCGTGCAGTAGATCCCCTCCTGGTCGTCGCCGGACATTCCTATCCCCGGATCATGGTTAGGCTCATCTTGAACCGGGTGATCGCGGAGAGGGCGTGCGGAACGTTGGCGGGGAAGACGATCGTCTCCCCCTCCTTCATCTGGTACGTCTCCCCCGCCACCCAGACCTCGCACTCGCCCTCGAGGATGGTGACCGTCGCGTCGTACGGGGCCGTGTGCTCGGAGAGCCCTTCGTCCTCGTCGAACGAGAAGAGGGTGATGCTCCCCGCCTTCCGGTTGATGACCATCCGGCTCGAGATCGTCCCCTCCTGGTAGGTCACGAGGTCCCTGAGCACCAGCACCTTCCCCTTCAGCTCGTCCCGCCGGGAACCGTCACCGGGCGCCCCCTCCGCCATCTCGGGTTTCCATTCCATACCGGACCACCGTCGCCGCCCGCCGACGTGCGGGCCTGCGAGTACAGTATGCTCGGGTATCAGATGTTCAATCTTGTTGTCGTGCCACGAAGGTGCGGACCCGAACGCCTATCTTCCCGCCCGGCATACCTCTCCGCCAGGTGAACCAGGGATGAAGATCACCAGAGTCTCCGACGTCGAGTCGGGCCCGAATCCGCACCGAGTCGACGCCCGAAAGGTCTACGACTCCCCGAACGCGACCGCCGTGGTCATCTCTCTCCAGCCCGGAGAGGCACTCAAGAGACACATCACGCCGGTCGACGTCTTCTTCTACGTCCTCGAGGGCGAGGGCGTCGTCGAGATCGGCGACGAGCAGGAGACCGTCGGCCCGGACAGGATCGTCGAGAGCCCGGCCCGGATACCGCACCGGTGGATGAACGAGGGCGACTCGGTCTTCCGAGTGCTGGTGGTCAAGGTGCCCCGGCCGACCACGGAGACCAAGCTGCTCTGAGCGGCGGACGCGGCGCCCCCCCTCGTGGGACACGAGGAGGAGGCCAGAGCCCCGTTCCCTGTCTCCTCCCTCTCCAGCGCGACCCATTCTCGAGGACAGCCGGCCATGTCTCGCCGTGCGCACGGGGGCTGTTCCGCCGCGCCCGCGAGGGGCGAGGCGGAGTAAAAGAGGACCGTCAGGGGGGTCAGAGTTCGATCTGCGCGAGGGCGTCGGTGACGGCCCGGCGGAAGAGTGCGGGGTCGATCCGGTACTCCTCCGCCGCCCGCTTCGAGTCCTCCGTCGTCCCGAACGCATCGATCCGGTCCAGGGTCACGCGGGACGCGTCCAGGATCCAGAGGTCCCGTGTCTCGCGGTCCACCACGGTCACCGACTCCGCCCGGAGCGAGACGTAGACCCCACCGCCGTCCGGCGCCTCGAAGACGTTCGGCTTGCCGACGACGGCGACGAAGGCGGGCGGCTCGATCCGCGCGATCTGCTGCATCGCCTCGGGCTGGTAGTTCCCGGCGCTGATGAAGGTCGTGCCGGTCGGGTCGACGACACGCACCCGGTAGAAGGAGTGCTGCTCGCCCTGCTTCTGCTTCTCGGTCATCGTTCCGACGACAAAGACCCGGTTGGCCCGCTGACCGGTCGGGAGCATCACGTAGGTCGGGCTCTTCTCTTCGGTCCCGTCGCGGAACTGGTGCCGGGCCTCCCGGAGCTCGACCGCGAAGACCCGCCGCGCGGGCTCGCGCTCGAACCGGGCCTCGCGCCTTCCTCCCGGGGGCACCTGGTTCCCGGGCTTCATCACGCCCCACCCCCCGCGCGGTCCATGAGTGCGGCGAGCGCCGCGGAGTCGAACCGGTGCCAGTCGGCCTCGGTGATCAGGACGGTCGTGTCCATCTCCCGCCCGCGGCAGTCGAGGTACCGGCCCATAACCGCCGCCTGGACTCGGAGGAAGACCTCGTCCATCCCGAGCGGGCTGTTCTCGGCGATCTCGATCGCCTCGTCGAGGGTTATCCCGGCGGTCTTCTCGGTCGTCTCGCGCTGCATCAGGACGTTCTTCGTCGCGGTGCCGTCGTCGAGCACGGCCTTGATCCTGAGGTCGTACCGGAACTCGGGCTGGATCTCGTGGATCGGGCAGTAGTTCTGCCTGGAGAGGACTCGGTTGCAACCCTCGACCGGGCAGCGCTTCACGAGCCCCGAACCCTGGCCGACGTGGACGATCGCACCCCGGAACTCCTGGCCCCCGGCCCCGACCTCGAGCTCGGCCCCTTCGTCCGGGACCACGGTCCCCGAGTTGAGCACGAGCGAGAGCCGGCCGTTGTACTCGTCCACGGTCGCGTAGTAGATATCATAGACGGTCTCGGGCGCGAGCGGCTCCCACCCCTCCTCTTTCCAGATGGTGAACTTGATCGTCCCGGAGGGGTCCCCGACGATTCCGGTCTGGAGGATCCGCTCGGAACGAGCCTCCCACTCCTGTACCATCCTGACCCTGACGGACGCCACGCCGGGCTTCAGCCCTTCGACGGTCGTCACGGACGGGAGCAGGGGCTGGTCGGTCTCGATCGGCGTCACGGTCGTGCCGGAGTGGATCTTCAGGTTGACGGCCCTGCGGAACTCGTCGACCACCCCCGACTCGACGCGGTACCACCGGCCCTGCTCGAGGGTCGGCGCCCCGGCTTTCGCCCAGACCACGAACCGGACCGCTCCCGATGCGTCGGCGATGATCCCGGTCTGGGCGATCGACGGGCTGTTCGGCACCGAGAGCCCCACGACCTTGCCCTCGATCGTGACCCACTCCTCGGGGACGAGCTCGGCGATCGCGCGGCGGTCGGTCTCGACCGCGCCGGCGAGCCCCTGCACGTGGTACTCCCGCCCGAGTTCGCTGATGACGGTCCGCTCGGCCTCGGCCGGCTGGACCCCGAACTCGTCGACGAGCAGGCGGAGCTTCGCCTCGATCTGTTTCTGGTCGACGTCCTTTCCCTTCGAGTGGATCTTCTGGGAGATTCTCTCTGCGATTATGGACAGGTCCATACCTACATCTCCGGTACCCGGTTCGCGACGCAGTCGTATATACACCCCTCACTGCGGGGTGAAAGTGTTACGAGCGCAACCATGATAACCGGGTCCGGAGAAGAATAAGATACATGGTGCTAACGGGAGACAGCACGATCTACGAACTGCTCCAGCAGAAGCCCGATGCCGCCCAGGTCCTGTTCAAGTTCGGGATGGGCTGCGTGGGATGCGCGATTGCGAAGGGCGAGACGCTCCGGGAGGCGGCGGCGGCCCACGGCGTCCCCCTCGCCGAGATGCTCTCGGCCCTCGAGATCTCCGAGGCCTAGGCGTCCGCCCCCCGGCGGCGCGCCACTCTTTTCAGCTCCGGTAACGAGGCCATCGGGTTTTCGAGCAGGTGGTCTGCCACGGCCGGCCGGTGAAGGAGCGTGCAGGAGCTGCAGTTCCAGATCATCCCGATCGTCGTGGAGGGGACCATCTCGCCCAGGGACTCGTCTCCGCAGGGATAGAGCGGGCAGTAGCAGAATTCGCACCGCTGCCCATCCATCCGGTGACAGGGATAGTACGGGCAGCCCTCCGACGACCAGGCGACCCAGTGCCCGCCGCCGAAGCGACTGTAGATCAGGAACGCGGGCCCGTCCACGGCTGCGCCCCGGCGCGAGAGCGCCTCCAGGACGGCCGCCGACGCCGCCGCCCGGAGCGGCCCGAGCCCGACCTCGCCGTCCACGCCGTCGGACGTGATCAGCAGCCCTGCCGGGCGCACGGGGCAGGCTGCGGTGACGGCTTCGATCAGCGCTCCGGTGTCGGCGGAATCGATGCGGGAGCGTGTCCAGGCGATCAGCGCCACCTCTTCGCCGTCCGCGAGGGCAAAGGCTGTGGCAGAGTCGTACTGGGCGACGACGGTTCCCCGCACGTCACTCTCTGTCACGAGCCCGCAGGTGGCGGAGGGCGCGAGCCCGTTTCTCATGGCCGCGAGCGGCACCGCCGGCATGGTGGGGCAGGAAGCGGAGGGGGGCGTCATCAGGACCGAGGTGCAGCCCCGCCCGCCGGGAGGAAGGCCCGTGCCGGCCGCGAAGGCGATCCCGCGGACGAGGACGGCCCCCTTTCGTACGTAGTACCTCACGCTACGATGCTCCCCGGGCGCGATCCACCTTCATCCGACGCCTTTTCAGTCCGATAGTCCCCGTTCACCCCGACATTCCGCCCCGGTCGTAAGGGATCAGTTTCACCGCTCGCCCGAAAAAAGGATTGTCTCTGCACGTCGTCCTCCCCCGGGGCGCCGCCCTTCGCGGTGTTGGGGATCGATCGGGGAGGCAGCGTCGGGCAGAAGGACTGCCCGAGTGTGCCCGGTGCAGTAACCGGACCTCGAGAACTGCGGGTGTCCGATACGGTCCCCCGTGACGGGTGACGCCCGGAATAATGGACCGAGGGCCGTTTACAGGGGGGGCCGGGAGAACCGGGGATTCCCGTTCACATCGTCAGCCGACCGTGTACCGGACCCGGTCCTTGAGCTCCTGCTGCTTGCCGGCGTTCCAGCCGGAGACGTCCTGAAGGTAGCCGGTGACGCGCGAGATCTGGACTACGTCGTGGCTCCCGCACTCCGGGCAGACGGCGGCCCCGCAGAGCGGGCAGTACTCGATCCCGGTTATGATCTCGTGCGCGCAGTGGCAGTGGTCGAGCGGGCACATGACCTGGAGATGCGTCTCGCCGCAGTTCGGGCAGGGGGATTCGTCGACGACCAGGTGGCAGGTGTGGCACTTGTACCGGCGTTCCTCGACCGGGACGTCGTCGAGTCGTCGGTACTTCCGGGCGATCGCCTCCTGTTCTGGGGTCCACTCCATGCCTAGAAGGTGGGACAGGCCGCATCTAAAGGTGTCGGTCCCGCCGGGCTTTTCCGGAGGTCGGGTCGTGGCCTCAGCGACTCACAGGGCTCATCGCCGTTCAGGACGAGTGTTCATCATCGGCCAGGACTACGGGTCCCTCCGCGACCTGAGAGCCTCGGCGAACCCGGCGGCGACCGTGACCGGGTCGCGGGCTTCGTAGATCGTCCTGCCCACGATCACGCCGTCGACGAGCGGCGCGACCCTCCCGAGGTCCCCGCCCTGGGTGCCGATGCCGGGCGAGAGGATCTTGCGCTGCCGAACGATCGGGCGGAGCGCCCGGATCCGCTCGGGGCGGGTTCCCGGGGCGATGATCCCGTCGGCCCGGCAGTCGACCGCGAGCTCCGCCAGCCGCTCCGCGACCCCGCGCGAGAAGAACTGGGTCGCACCCGGGTGGCTCATCTCGGTCACGACGTAGCACTCCCCGCCGTAGGCCCGGGCGGTATCGACGCAGGCCTCGATCGCATCCCGCCCGACGAACCCGTGACAGATGATCGAGTCGAACCCGTGGGTGAAGACCGCCTCCGCGATCAGCCGGTTCGTGTTCGGGATGTCGGCGACCTTGAGGTCCGCTATCATGGGGAGGCCGAGCGCCGCGAGTTCCTCGACGATCCCGAGCCCGGCCCTGAGGATCAG
This sequence comes from Methanospirillum sp., assembly GCA_012728895.1. Lineage (GTDB taxonomy): Archaea > Halobacteriota > Methanomicrobia > Methanomicrobiales > Methanospirillaceae > UBA288. Next base: position 14,388 of record JAAYEG010000004.1, read on the forward strand.
CGGGTACCCGATCTTGATCCGGTCGAGGAAGGGGGCGCAGGTCTCCGCGACCTCGAGAGCCGCGAGGGGGTCGACCACATCGAGGGCGAGGATCAGCTCAGCCATGCCGCCCCTCCATCCGCTCGAGCACGGCCGCAGCCATAAGCGGAAGAGTGATGGTCGCATCCCCGTAGACGGTCACGGCGCGGGCCCCCTCGGCGAGCTTGCCCCACGAACGGGCCTCGTCGAGGGTCGCTCCGGAGAGGCCGCCGAGGTCGGGGCGGTCCCCGGTCAGCTGGATGGCGCAGTCGAACCCGTTCTCGGTCATCAGCATCGCCTGGAGGATGAAGTTCTTCGGCACGCCCCCCCCGACCAGGAACGCGCCGGCGCGGCGCGCGTCGAAACAGCAATCGAGGAGGTGGGGCATATCGCGGAAGGCGTCGATCGTCACCCGGTGGGTCTGGGCGAAGAGCCAGTACTGCAACCCGATCATCGAGTCCTGGATCGCCGGGCAGTAGACCGGCACGCCCCTGGCCGCCGCCGCCGCCAGGATCCCGGTCTCGAGGCGGGAACCGATGTGGTGGAGCAGCTCCTGGATCGAGAGGACGCTCCCCTCGGGGATGGCTGAGAACGCCTCCTGCATGAACTCCTCGAAGCGAACGAAGGCCGCGTTCGGGAGGAAGACGTCGTAAATCCGGTTGATCTCGTCGCGGCGGAGCTCGGCGTCGGAGCAGCCGGCCGTGCCCCGGTAGTGGCAGCACCCGATTGCCTCGATTACGTCGTGGGTCAGGTTCGCGCCGGTCGAGACGAGGACGTCGATGTGGCCGCGCCCGATCAGGTCCGAGACGATCCCCCCCATGCCGCCCGGGACCATCGCGCCCGCGAGGCCGAAGAACCGGACCATCCCCGGGTCGGAGAGCATCTCCTGCCAGAGGTCGACGGCGCGGGCCAGCGCTCCTCCGTTGTAGGCGCCAGCCCGGCCGAGCGCATCCACGAGCGCCCCGGCGGTCATGCCGGGTCGGACCTCCACCTGCCGGACGGGTTCGCCGCACTCCATCGGGATGATCTATTGCACTCATCCATGATAACGGATCGTCATGTCGGCGGCGGGGCCGTTGAGCCCGTTACCTCTCCCTCCCGGGGCCGGCTCCCGCCGCATGACGGCCCGGCTACCGGCCCGGGAGCCGCGGGGGGCCGCGGCAGAGGGGCTTCGCGAGGTGCCGGCGCGCGGAGGGGGGGACTTCGTACCAGCCCGGGGCGACCGTCCGCTCCTCGATGACCACCTCGGGCTCGCGGGTTCTCGTCCTGCAGGCCCTGCACTTCCAGCCCCGCCCACGGCCGTCCGAGGTGGTCCGCCGGCCGCAGGAGGGGCAGCGCGGCGGCCTGACCGAGGCTGCCACTGCGACCCGGACGACCCGGAGTTTCTCGAGGTTGAGCGACCCGCGGCGGTACGAGCCGCAGACCACGACGCGGTCGCCCGGGCGGAGGCTCCTGACGACATCCCGGAATCCCTTCGTCGGCTCGTAGGCCATGCAACGGAGTTCGGCCGCCCGGTCGTCGAGCCGGAGGGTCACGTGTCCGCCGTCGCCGGTCGCCGGCGGGGTGGCCACCGTGCCGGCTACGATGTACGACCTCCCTTCGAGGAGGTGCCCGCACCGGCCCGGGACCAGGTGAGCGTCGGTCCCCTGGTTCGTCCTCCAGCACTCCTCGAACGCGGCCGGCTCGGATGAGACGAGGGCGCGGGCCCGCGCCACCCATTCGGGGCTTTCGCCGCGGATCCCGAAGAGGACCGGGTCGGGCGTGTGCGGGACGCAGACGGTCGTCCCCCGCGCCGTGTCCACGGTGTCCCAGGTGTGGGGGCGCGTGACGCCCTCGGCATGGAAGAGTGACCCCGCGTCCACCTGGCGCACCGTGCCCCAGCGTTCCCGCTCGCGGTACACGAGCAGTTCGAATGTCGCGTCGGGGAAGCTGGCGGCGACGGCCGCCGATGCGCCGATCAGGCCGCGGGCGTTGCCGTATCCGCGGAACAGGGCCCCGGCGCCCTCGAGCACCCCGAGTGCCCCGTCGACCGTGCAGAGATCGGTCACGGCCCGGCGGTACCACGCGACCGGGAGCGGTTGATCCGTGACCACGACGCCGGGGTTCGTCATCGGGGCGTCGAGCGGCGCGAACTCCTCGACCGTGCTGCAGGCGAGGCGAAACACGTCTCCGGGATCACCCCTCGCGTCGAGGCAGACCGCCGCGTTTCCCCGGGTCCGGAAAGGCGCGTTCGGGTTGAGCCGGACGAGGCGGCATTCGCTCACCCGGCACCCGGCGGCCCTGAGCCGGCGGGCGAGCAGGGCCCCGAGCCAGGTCGTGCAGAGGCCGTCGGCCGAGTCCGTGTCGTCGAGCCCGATGCGGAGGTCGCCGATCGCCATGATTATAAATCCTGTGGGCCATAGGTCTCATTAAGGCCGATGGTGCAGGAACGGCTCGTCAACAAGGCGGTCAGCGTGCTTCTCATCGCGGGGTTCGCCTGCTCGGAGCGGTGCAACATCCGTCCACGCTCGTTCGACCTGGTAGCGAAGCGGGCGGACCTGCTCCTGATCATCAAGGTCGCGAGCCCGATCGACAACGTCTCCGAGGAGATCGCCCGCGACCTCGACCTGGTCGCGGTCCACCTTGGCGGCATGCCCCTGATCGTCGGCGAGCGAGGGCGCGACACCGAGCTGGAGCGGGGGGCGGTCTACCTCCGCTACGGGATCGCGGCCCTCAACCCCGAGACCCTCTTCGACTACTTCGTCGAGGGTGTCCCCCCGCTCGTATACGCCTCCCCCGGGGGCCTTTACGTGAACATCAACGGGGACATGCTCCGCTCCCTCCGCGAGAGGCGCACCCTCTCGCTCGGAGACCTCGCCCACGCTCTCGGGGTGTCGCGGAGGACGATCAGCAAGTACGAGGCCGGCATGGGCACCACGCTCGACATGGCGATCAAGCTCGAGGAGTTCTTCAACGCCGAGGTGATCGAATCGATCGACCTCCTCTCCTACGCCTCCCACTTCAAAGGCGCGAACTCGCCGGCGGCGCCCGGTACCGACTCCGCTGCCATGTCCGCGCTCATGCGGCTCGGCCTCGAACTGCACCACCTCCGCCGCGCTCCGTTCCAGGCAATGGCCCACTACGAGGAGCAGACGATCCTGGCCGGCTGCGGCTCTGCCCAGAAGGTGATGAAGCGGGCCGGCCTGATCGGCAACCTCTCGGAGATCACGAGGACGCACGCGGTCTGCGTCACGGACGAGGAGGTCCGCCAGAAGCGGATCGGACGGACGCTCCTGATCGGTCCCCGGGCTCTCGGGCGGCTCGAGGACGGCGGGGAACTGCTCGAGCTGATCGGCTGAGAGCAGTACTTTTATATAGAACTACAAACCAAAATTATCGACACATCAGGTGATACTCTTGTCGCAACAGCTTACCGGACAGCCGATATTTATCCTCAATGAAGGGTCCTCGCGCACCCGTGGACGCGACGCCCAGGGCAACAACATTGCGGCCGCTAAGGCCGTTGCGAACGCAGTCAGGACCACGCTCGGCCCGAAGGGGATGGACAAGATGCTCGTCGACACGATCGGCGACGTCGTGATCACGAACGACGGTGTCACGATCCTGAAGGAGATGGACATTGAGCATCCGGCCGCGAAGATGATGGTCGAGGTCGCCAAGACACAGGACGACGAGGTCGGCGACGGCACGACGACGGCCGTCGTCATCGCGGGTGAGCTCCTGAAGCGCGCCGAGGAGCTCCTCGACCAGGATGTCCACCCGACCGTCATCGCAGCCGGCTACCGGCTCGCAGCGGAGAAGTCCCAGGAGATCCTCCAGGAGATCGCGGTCCCCGTCAAGAAGGGAGACTCCGACCTGCTCAAGAAGATCGCCGAGACCGCGATGACCGGCAAGGGGGCCGAGGCCTCCAAGGAGAAGCTGACCGACCTCGTGGTCCGTGCGGTGAGCATGGTCGCCGAGGATGACGGGTCGGTCGACGAGGACGACATCAAGGTCGAGAAGAAGGTCGGCGGCTCGATCCACGACTCCGAGATCATCGAGGGGATGCTGATCGACAAGGAGCGGGTCCACCCGGCCATGCCGAAGAAGGTCAAGGACGCGAAGATCCTGCTCCTGAACGCCCCCGTCGAGTTCAAGAAGACCGAGGTCGACGCCGAGATCAACATCACGAGCCCGGACCAGCTCCAGGCCTTCCTCGACGAGGAGGAGCGGATGATCCGCTCGATCGTCGACAAGATTGTCGGGTCGGGTGCGAACGTCCTCTTCTGCCAGAAGGGGATCGACGACATCGCCCAGCACTACCTCGCGAAGGCGGGCATCTTCGCCCTGCGCCGGGTCAAGAAGTCCGACATGGAGAAGCTCGCGCGGGCCACCGGCGCCTCGCTCGTCTCGTCGATCGACGCGATCACGACCGAGGAGCTCGGCAGCGCCGGCCTCGTCGAGGAGCGGAAACTCGCCGGCGAGGAGATGACCTACGTCACGGAGTGCCTGAACCCGAAGGCGGTCACGATCCTGGTGCGCGGCGGAACCGAGCACGTGGTCGACGAGCTGAACCGCGCGCTCGAGGACGCGATCCGGGTCGTCTCGGTGGTCGTCGAGGACGGCAAGTTCGTCGCGGGCGGCGGCTCACCCGAGACCGAGCTCTCGCTCCGGCTCAAGGAGTACGCCGCGTCGGTCGGCGGGCGGGCCCAGCTCGCGATCGAGGCATTCGCCTCGGCGCTCGAGACGATCCCGCGCACGCTCGCCGAGAACGCGGGCCTCGACCCGATCGATATGCTCGTCGAGCTCCGTGCTGCCCACGAGAAGGGCCAGAAGACAGCGGGCCTTGATGTCTTCGCGGGGCACCCCGGCGACATGCAGGCGGCCGGCGTGATCGAGCCCCTGCGCGTCAAGACCCAGGCGATCTCGTCCGCGGCCGAGGCCGCAGTCATGATCCTCCGGATCGACGACGTCATCGCCGCGTCCAAGGCGGCGGCCCCGCCGGGCGGCCCCGGCGGCGAGATGGGCGGCATGCCCCCGGGTATGGGCGGCATGGGCGGCATGGGCGGCATGGACTTCTGAAGTCCGCCGGACCGAGATCCCCCCCAGCCTCCCATCCCAGAAACCACGACCCCTTTTTTTCCAGAACTGGCCCGGGAACCCCCCCGCTCGAAGTATCGCGCCTCTTCTCAAAAGAAGACGCCGCCGGCCGCCTCCCACCTCCGGATACCCGCCGAGACGAGCAGCGCGGCCGGCACGGCGAGGACGAGGGACATGAGCCCGAGCCAGGGGGAGGCGAACGAGAGGGCGACGGGCGCGATGATGGGAACGCCGACCTCGCCGAGGTGCGCCGCGAGGACCTTCGGGTCGTAGACCAGCTCGTTCGGCGAGAGCCCCGCGAGATAGATCGTGACCGCCAGCGCCCACGCCGAGAGCCCCAGCGTGACGCCGACAGCCGGGAGGGCGATGGCCCCGCCCCCCGCTGCGAGGGAGGCGACGGCGACGATGGCGGCCTGAACGGCCTGGAGCAGACCGGCCGATGTGAGCTTGGAGCGGATCAGCGTCACGATCCCGACCGGCAGGCAGCCGTAGGGGCCGAACTTGTCGAAAGCGGTCACCCAGGTGTACGCAGTCGAGCCGAGCACGCCGGCGAGCACGGCGAAGATCAGGAGGACGCCGTGCTGCGGCAGGACGCGTTCCAGGAGCGAGATCAGGAACCAGCAGAGGCCGAGCGGGATGACGAGCGCGAAGGCGACCTGTGCCCCGCCGCCGCTCCGCCAGAGGTCGAGCAGGTCTTTGGCCGCGAGCGCCGGGTAGGGCAGCCTCCGGAGGCGGCGGGCGAGGCCGGAGAACCGGTCGGGGTGCCGCCGCTCGTTCCTGCCCGAGAACGGGGAGAAGAGCAGGAGCGAGACGGCAAACGCGACGCCGATCGCGGCGAGGGTGGCAGCGAGGGCTGACTAGGAGAACGAGCGGTAGAGGGCCAGGGGGAGAAACGTCGGGGTCGCGCCGGTGACGAGGATGAGGCCGGCGAAGACGGCCACGAGAGCGGCGAACGCGGGCCTCGAGCGGCCCCAGACCGTGCTGACCAGGAAGAGGCCCGCGAGCCCGCAGAGGAACGCGAGAAGCAGGGTGACGGCGAGGCGGAGCACGGTTCCGGGCGCGAGCCCGGCGAACGGCGACGCAAGGGCGACTCCCGCGATCACCGGGAATATCCAGAGCAGGAGGTAATAGACCGTGTCCTTCGCGACGAACACGGCGAAGATCCGGCGCTCGGAGACGGGCAGGGTCCGTGCCGCGTACGCGACGAACGAGGCCTGGCCGAAGCGGCGGTTCATGGCCTCGTTCCCGACGAGCCCGAACCCCCCGACCATGACGCCGGCCAGGAGGAAGAGCAGGTGGACGATCGTCGCGAGGTCGCCGGCCGGCAGCGCGGCGTTCACGACGGGCACGAGGACCGTGCCCATGCACGCGATCGCTCCCACCAGGACCGGGAAGAGCGCGAACCCGATCGAACCGGAGAGCTCGGAGTGGATCCTCCACTCCTCCCTGAACATCGCGACGAAGAGGTCAGGCATCAGAGGATCCCCGTCCTACCAGGGAGAGGAAGACCCCGGGAAGGTGCCGCCCGGTCTCCCGGAGGTCGTCGGGCGTCCCGGCATGGAGCAGCCGTCCCCGATGGAGGATGGCGTCGTTCGTGCAGATCTCCTCGGCCACCTCGAGGATGTGGGTGGAGAGGAAGACCGTGTTCCCCCGGCGGACGTAGTCGATCAGGTACTCCTTGACCTGGTGCTGCACGATGGGGTCGAAGTTGACCCGGGGCTCGTCGATCAGGGCGAGCGAAGGGCGGTGGAGGAAGGCCTGCGCGAACATCAGCTTCTGCCGGGTGCCGCGGGAGAGGTCTTTGCAGAGGACGTCGCGCTTCTCGTTGAAGTCCAGGAACTCGAATCACCAGTCCGCTGCCTCATCCGTCCCCTCCAGGTTCCTGATCGAGCCGACGAACCGCAGGCATTCCGCGGCCGTCAGGAACGACGGCGGGGTCTCCTGTTCTGGGATGATCCCGAGCCTGCTGCGGACCCCCTCCGGGTCGGTGGCGGGATCGATGCCGAGGACGGTCGCCGTCCCCGAGGTCGGACGGGCCTGCCCGGTCAGCATCCGGATCGTGGTCGACTTGCCCGAGCCGTTCGGACCGCGCAGCCCGTACACCGAGCCCCCGGGCACATCGAGCGAGAGGCGGTCGACCGCTATCGTGTCGCCGTAGTGTTTCGAGAGCCCCCTTATTTCAATGATCATGGCCAATTTTTATTATGGTCCTCGGCAAGTAATGAAGAACACTCTCCACCCGTCTCCTGGAGGGAGGTCGGGATAGAACAGAACGAGGATTCGACCGGAGGGATCCACGGCGCGGATCCGGTGGAATGTCCAACGCTAGTACCGTTCCAACGGCGAGTAAACCATCACTCGCGGCTCCCTCCCCTCTCCGCTCCGCGCCCGGCATCGAGAGAGGAGGATGGGTCAGAAAGCCCCGGTGTTGGGACTCCCGCCTCGGTCCGGGCCTGTCGGGAGGGAGGGCAAGTCTCGCTGGGTCCGGCCCGCCGCCCGAATAGAAAGCCCTGTCCGTCTTCACGGGCGTCCGGCCCGGCGGAGATACGCCGGCGACGCGGGGAATGGGGGCGAACTCAGGACTCGACCTGGCCGACCAGGTTCTCCATGACGCCGTCGATCGCGTTCCAGGTCGGAGAGTCGGCGTGGCGGAGGATATACGGTCGTCCTTCGTCGCCGGCTTTCATCATCTCCGGGTCGAGGGGGATCGTCCCCAGGTAGGGAACGCCGTGGTCCCGCGCGGCGTTCGCGCCGCCGCCCCTCCCGAACATGTCGACCGTTCCGCCGCAGTGGGGGCAGACCATGCCGCTCATGTTCTCGACGATCCCGAGGACCGGGATCTCGAGTTTCTCGATGAACTTGAGCGCCTTGACCGCGTCGAGCACCGCGACGTCCTGCGGGGTGGTGACGATGATCGCGCCCCGGAGGTTCGGTGCGAGCTGCGCGATGGTGAGCGCCTCGTCGCCGGTGCCGGGCGGGAGGTCGACGACCAGGTAATCGAGCGGACCCCAGTCCACATCCTCCAGGAACTGCTGGATCACCGACATCTTCATCGGTCCGCGCCAGATCACCGGGGAGTCTGGCCGTGAGAGGAGGAATCCCATCGACATGGCCGTGAAGCTCCCGGTGACCTGGACGGGTTCGATCTTCTGCCCGGAGATCGCCGGGACCTGTCCCTCGAGGCCCAGCATCTTGGGGACGCTCGGGCCGTGCAGGTCGAGGTCGAGCAGGCCTACGGTGCGCCCGTGGTTGGCGAGCGAGTAGGCGAGGTTGACAGCGACGGTGGACTTGCCGACGCCACCCTTTCCGCTCAGCACCAGGATGACGTGCTTCACGTCTATCCGGGCTCGGGGAGGTAGGGAACCCCGCGCCTCCCCCTGCGGTTCGGCGGAGGCCCCTCCTGCGTTCGGCTCTGCCTCGGTCTCGTTCCTGTCGGTTGCCTGTTGGGTCATGGGATTGATCTCTCCGTGTGGTTTCTCGGTATGTGTGAGTGTGTGTGCAGCGTGCGCGGTCGCGAGACGGCACGTTTCATAACTGCAGCCGCCGGGCGATCCCCGGGAGGGCGCAGGGGCGAAGGTCCTCGACAGCCCGGGCGACCGTCTCCTCTCCCATCACGGCCAGGGCCATGCCTCCTGCCTCCCCGGGAGCCCGCCGGGCATCCTCTCACCAGGGCTCGCCGGGGTTCGACTGCGGCTTCCTGGCCGGGTTCCCGGGCAGGGACACAGGTCAGCATGTGGCCCGGTACCCCCGACTCGCGTCGTTCCATCGTCACACCGCTCCGGCGACGGCAGCAGGCGGTCGGGCCTCGTCATGGGATCGGCGACCAGTGCGGAGGGTGGGATCGACGATACAGGACATGGGTGTGCCGGGCCCGGCGGCTCAGTGCGACTCGCAGTCCCCGGTGCAGTGGTCGTGGGTGCAGGCGCTCGCGCCCCCGACGAGCGCCCCGGTGGCGAAACCCCGTGCGGCGTCGTCGACCGGCCCGTGAACCCCGAGAACGACCTCGATCCCGTTCTGGCAGAACAGGTCGATCGCACGCGGACCCATCCCGCCCGCGATCACGACCTCGATCCCCCGTTCGGCGAGAAAGACGGGGAGAAAACCCGGAGAATGGCCGGGGTTCGCGATATCCTCGTGTCTCTCGGGGACGTTGTTCTCGATGGCGTACACTGCGTATCCCTCGCAGTGACCGAAATGTTCGGAGACTGCAGCTCCTTCTTTGGCAATTGCTATCTTCATGTTCCTCACTCTCCGCGGAACCGTCCGCCGCATACCCGGAGATCCAGAGTGCGCGACTGCCAGGTCTCCCCGGGCAGTGCTGCCAGGGGTCCTGCGGGGATCCGACCCGCGGATGGCGACGACCCGGGTCTGGGGTGACCTGTGCCATCGAATCCAGGTATCGTATCTCCTTTGTCGATGTCCCGACAGATATTTACACATATGCGCTTTAATGGAAAAAAGGCAGCTCTCGGGGCACACGGGCACGCCACCCGCTTTCCGGGGGTTCCTGCCACGTGCTTCCAGGCTGGACGGTTCGACCTTCTCGACAGAGCTAACCGGCGACCGCCGGTTATATTCACGCGCGGTGTCCGGACCGTCCGGGCGCCCGGGTATGATCCCGTGCCCGGGAAACGGCTCCTTGGTTTCTCTCTCCGTGGTGGCGAGCGGCGGTCAACGGACCGTGTCTTTCCCCTGAAACGACCCGATGGAGAGGGTCGTTGACACCCGGGCCGGGAACGGACGGACTGCCCGGAGCGGGCCGTGCGGGGGATCAGCGGTGTCTCGTCGCGACGAAACGCCCTGCCAGGCGGGGTGTCCGCGGGCGCCGGCGGATCACGGTTCCCGGCAGGTCCTGAGCGCGAAGAGCGGTGCCACCCTCCATGCCGCCGGACTGCTCCCGTATCACCGCCCCCCCCGGCACCGCCGGCTGAACGGCGCCATCTGCAGGCATGCAGGGTGATGGAACGCGCAATACGGGGAGAACACCGGTCGATGCGGCGGTCTTTCATGGATGACCCCGTCGCCCGGGTGAACAGGATCACACCCCCGCCGGCCCGGACGACGGGATTCCCGCGACGGTTCCCATCGGGCGCTTGTTCCCGGAACGGACCGCCGGACACCCGCGGAGGCGGTCGTGTGAGCGCCTGAATTCGAGACTCAAACAGGTTGTGCCAAGAACACAAACCTTACTATGGTCCCGCCCCTTGTGTGATCGAGGAGGAATTCGTATGAGCAGCCAGTCTCCCGAGGAGGCCTTCTGTCGCCGCAGGGGTCGGCCCAGGATGAACCGGTTGATCTCGTCCCAGGGACCGCTCCGATGTTTTGCCCCCCAGTGCAAACATTCGGGGGAGAGCCCCGGGTCGGTCCTCATGCAGCCAGCAGAGATTGAGATCCTCCGCCTGGTCGACCTGGAAGGGCTCCAGCAGGAAGCGGCTGCGAGCGTCCTCGGCATCTCGCGGAAGACGCTATGGCGTGATCTGCACGAGGCCCGGCGCAAGGTAACGGACGCCCTCGTCAACGGCCTGATGATAGAGATGGCTGGCTGCCGGGGTGCCGAGGAGGGGCGCTGTCCCCGGCGAGATCGGGCGGGCTGTCCGTATGCCGCGGGGGATGTCTGCGGCGCCGAGTGCGGGTATTCTCCCGAGACCGGCCGGTCCGGGACGCGGGTTCCCTGATCGTTAAGTATTTTCGCTCATATGTGCAACAATTGCCCATCGGTCCCCGGCGACGGCATCTGATTTCGGGGATTCGGGGAGGCAGGAAACCGTGGGTGAAGACGAAGGAGTGAGTTGCGAGAGCGGCAGCTCTGCTGAAGCCGTTACTCTGAGCGACGGCGGCCAGGCCGCCATCCCGCTGATCACGCTCGATCGGCTCTGTATGGACTTCGACGGCAAGCGCGCGCTCAACGATATCTCGTTCCAGTTACGGGAGGGCGAGATAATCGGGGTCATCGGCCGTTCCGGGGCGGGCAAGACCGTGCTGATGCACCTGCTCCGGGGGGTGGACGAGCCTCCGACTGCCGGGACGGTGACGTATCACGTCTCTGTCTGCGGGGGCTGCGGGCAGGTCG
>JAAYEG010000032.1 GCA_012728895.1 Methanospirillum sp.
AGCGGTGCGATCAACGTTGAAGATCATCCAGCTGATTCCTGCACTCAGAAGTCACGGATAGGCGAAAGAGGCGAGATGTGATGATGAATGATTATAATCATGGAGGGGAATTAGCGAAGTACTGAGTCCAGGAAGTAGCCGTACCCGCCGCCGTCGACGAAGATCTTGTTGCCGCCGATCGTCTCGGCGCCGTCGTAGACCGTGATCTCTACCATGCGTCCCCCGGAATGCGCAGGCATCAGGCCACAGCGATGAGCACTGTCCCGGCAGAGGGTGATGAACCTTCTTTACTACTCCGGGTAGAAGATGACGCCTGTACTTCCGATCGGGGATAGGTGCATTACCCTGCTTAATGTTGCGGATCGTTTTTCCCGTTGAGGCGATCGCCGTTGCCCGTCGAGCACGGCTTTCGGGACTCTCTCTGTCTCGATGCGGAAACCGTCCGAGCAACGGTCATGCATCGGGATACAATTCCGCAATCATTCGATCATGACCGCCTGGGAGTACGGACACTCGAGTAAACTGAGGCCAGGGGAATGCATATCACCCGGGATGGCCGATCACTCCATCGAGGGACTGTATGGGACTGCTTGATAGACTGCGGCGCTGGTTGCAGGAGAGGCCTCCGAAGCGCCCCCCGCCGGAATACCACCCGCCGCCGCGAAGCCAGGAGGACGAGGACGAGGAGATCGCCGAGCTGATCGCGATCGAGATCATCTGACCCGTCGCCGTCACCGCTTCGCTGGCGAAGGTACCATGTCCTTTTCGGACTGTCTGGAGCCCTTTCGAGATATTGTTTTGCGGCTCTTATGAATATCATAGAGCACCTTTTTTTGTAAAAGATAACCGTTGATCGCATGGCAACGACGCGCAGGTGCCTCCGGTGCGGTCACGAGTGGTCACAGCGGACCGGCACCCAGCCAAAGACCTGCCCACGGTGCCGGAGCCCGTACTGGAACAGAGAGCGGAGAGGCGAGATGACACCCATCGCGGAACTGGAGCGCGCCCTCGAGGAGCGGCGGAGCATGGAGATGAACCTGCAGAGGAAGCGGGCGGAACTGGACCTCCGCATGTCGCATGCAACGCAGGAGATCGGACGTCTTGAGAAGAGGATAGAGGACGTCCAGCAGGAAATGGACGCTCTGCGCGAGCGCGACGAGCGGACCGGGGAGCAGGAGCATGAACTCATGCGGCTCCAGCAACAGCTGACGGTATTGTCACAACAACGGGCCGACCTCGAGAGAGAATCGGAGGAGCTGGAGTGCATGCGACAGACCCTCAAATCGACAGCCGGGGGAGACGGTGGTACCGGGATCGACCGTGAGCTCCTGCTCGCGGCCCTCGACGATGACGCGGCAAACGAGATCTACGCGGAGGGCGCGCGGCGGTACGCGCGCCGGCTGGCCGAGCGGGTCCGCGACGGGGAGTTCGATGGCGATTAGCCCCGAGTGACGGGTGCAGGGGGAACGCCGGTTCGCGTGGACCCGTTCAGTGCCGGCTGAGCCACCAGAAGATCTGCCTGGCCCGTTCCTCTTCGCCGGGGGTGACCGGCTCGCTGTTCCACTGCAGCGTCTCCGGGTCGTCCTCGACGAACCGCTCTTTGTGTATCATTCCTTCAGTTCCATCGCGAAGATCCGGAGATTGCGGGGGCGGTCGTCCGGGGCGATCATCACGTCGGGGAAGATCGCGCTGCCGATGCATTTGAGCGTCAGGTCCCGCGGCAGGACGATCATCTCCTGCTCCGGTACGTACAGCCCGTGCGCTCCTTTTGGCAGGCTGATGGCCATGATATAGTGATAGAAGTCGCGCCGCGCCGCGTCGAGTGACTCGCAGGCGTACCAGGGGTTGACCGTGGTGTCGGTGAACCCCCTGTTCGAGAAGAAGTTCTAGTGGAGCAGTCGTTCGGCCATCTCCTCGGTTGTTCCCCGGGAGACGATGCGGAAGTCAGGCGTATCCTCGACCCTGTCATTCAACCCGTAATCGTCGATGATCGGGTGCCATTCGTGAAGGACAAATTCCATGACTCTTTCGTGCGCGTCTGTCCAGGCACTGCCGGGAGCGCGCCAGCGTGCCGGCGAGGCTCGACGACACCCCCGGTCGAGACCAATCCCCGTTGATCCCGAGCGCACCGAGGTGGGATCGAACGCTATCCGAATACGACCTTCCTGGATCGCGCCGTTCATCGTTTCGGGGTCCCGTCCGGCCTTCCCTGGCCGAGCAGCCTTTCCCGGACGCCGCGCCACTTCGCGGCGCCGTCCGGATCACCAAGCTCCCGGCAGATCCGTTCCATCTCCGCTAACCGGGCCATGGCGCCGTCGGGATCACCACGGTTGAACAGGATCTTTGCCTGGCTCTCGAGCGATTCCAGCAGGAACCCGGTGTCGCCCGTCTCCCGGCAGATCCGTTCCTGCTCCGCAAACAGGGCCATGGCGCCGTCAGGGTCGCCGCGGTCCGACTGGACGACTGCCCGGTTGCCGAGGGCGGTCGCGATCCCGTCGGCGTTCCCGATCTCCCTGCAGATCCGCTCCTGCTCCTCCAGGAGCCGGGCGGCCTCGGCGAAGTCGCCGAGACTCCGGTGGACCATCGCCCGGTTGCCGAGCGAGGCCTCCAGCCCCTCGAGGTCTCCGATCTCCCGGCAGATCCGCTCCTCTTCACGGTGGAGCCGGATCGCCTCCCCGTGGTCGCCGATGAGCGAGAGGACCAGGGCCTGCATGCCCAGCGCACCGGCGAGACCCTCGAGGTCCCCCTGCTCCCGGCACGCCCGTTCCTCGTCCTTCAGCAGTGCCATGGCGCCGTCGGGGTCGCCGTCGTTCGCGAGGTCCCACGCCCGGTCGGTGCGTGATCCGGGAGGTCCGTCGATCGTCCCGGGGCCGCGAAGACCTTCGCCCGTGGCGCCGGGTGATCGTTCGGATGTGACCTCTCGCTTGAGGCTGGCCAGTTCCCCGGCGAGCACCGCGCCGACCTCCTCCCTGCCCGCGCGGCCGTGCCGGGCGTTCGCCGCGATCTGGCCCACGAGGTCGTAGATGGCGAAGGTGATCTCCCTTGAGACCGCCTCGTCGTGCTCCTTCCGGGCCTCGACTGTCGCCAGGAGGGCCGCCCGGCAGATGAGCCGGAACGGCACGACCAGGTCCCCCACCGGGGTCTCGCTGTCGTTCATGCAGATCACAGATGTGGACGGGGCGGATCCCCGCTCCCCTCGTTCAACGCTTACCGCCCCGTCCAGCCACGCCGGACGAAGACCGTGATCGGACGCCGGTGCCATTCCCTCCGGGGGTCGACCGCCAGGGCCTCCAGGAGGCCGGCGCCCTTCACCTCGAACGGGACCACGACCTGGTGGCCACCCCCATCGGAAGCGGATCCGTTCCATGCCGCGATCTCCTCCCCGTCGAGGCGGACGCTGATGGAGATCCCGACTGGCGCCGCGTCCTCCGGGAAGACGACGACCAGGACATATCGCCCCTTCCGTATCCAGTACGGGCGGAAGAGCGGGACGAGGCCTCGCGCTGCGTCGAATGAACGGATCTCCCAGCAGACCGTCTTCGGCCGTGGCCGCCCGCCGGACTTCCGGGCCTCCTCGGCAAGCGCGTCCGCGTCGATGATCATCGCCACCGGCACCTGCGGTGGTGGCATCGGGGCGTCCGCGATGATATCGATCATCTCGCCGCCCGAAGCAACGCCTCGGGGCAGCGGCGCTCTGGATGTCCGGGCCGGGTGCGCCGGCGAGCGCCTCATCCCCTGGCAGACCGACCAGTCATCCGCCGCGCCACGCACCTGCTTCAGCTGCCACCCGGCCGGCACCGCGTTCGGCACGCCCACGGTGACGGCGGGGGCCTCGCCCCGGGTCGCGGAGACCCCGACGAACGCGGTGTGCGTCGAGGGGACGCCGAACCGGAGCGACTCGTCGACGATGAGCCGTTCGAGCCGGGACCGGAAGGCCTCGCCGCGGTTCTCGGGATACAGGACGCCCTCCTCCTCCGGGAGCGCGTACCCGAGCTCCCCGAGGCGCCGGCGCACCTCGGCCTCGCCGTGCCCGGCGGACTCCAGGTACTCGAGGGCCCGGATGCGGCTCGCGCCGAAGACCACCTTCAGGGCGGTGGCGAGGGCCGCGTCGCCGGGAAGAGCGCTGGCCGTCGCAACCGTGCCCTTCCCCGCGGCCACCGCGAGCGCCGGGGCGGTCGCGGAGAACGGTACTCGTGCGACGACGAAGACCGGGGTCTCCGGCCGGAGATCGCCGATGTCCACGCCCCCGTTCCCCGGGCCGTCGGCCACCCGGTAGTCGACCGCCTCGAGCCCCGGCCGGTCGGCCGTGAGAAGGGCGTCGGCCAGCACCGGCGGCTGCCACGCCGCGAGCAGTTCGCCGAGCGTCACGCCGATCTCCTCGACGTTGTCGCCGAATCCGGCGAGGAACTTCGCCACCCCGCCGCCGAGCCGCGCCAGCTCGAGGGCCAGGTGCGAGTTCGGGGCCGAGTCGATCGCGATCACGCTCACCCGTCGCGGCGATGGCCCTGCCGCCCGGGTTTCCACGAGCCTGAGGAGCCGGGCCTCGTCCGTGACCTCGCCGTCGGTGATGACCAGGACGTGGCGCGAGTGCGCCCCCGACCGCAGCGGCTGGCGGAGCGCCTGCTCGAGGGCGACGCCGAGCTCGGTGCCGCCGAAGAGGCTGGTCTCCTCCAGGAACCGCTTCGCCGCTCCAATCGCCTCCGGGGTGGCCGGCACCGGGCCGCCGGCGCTGAACCAGGCCGCCCGGTTCGAGAAGAGGCAGAGGTTGAAGAGCTCGTCCGGGCCCAGGCCGTCGAGGAAGGAGCGGATGCTCGCGGCCGCGGCCTCCCACTTGAGCCCGGACATCGAGCCCGACTGGTCCGCGACGAGGATCGCCTCGCGCGGGATGCGTGCACCCGGCGCCCCGCCCTGCGGCGTGACCAGGCCGAGGAGGTAGGTGAACTCGCCTTTCTCGTCGTCCGCCGCCCAGGCGGTCAGCCAGCCGTCGGTGGCCGCGGCCCACCGGACGACGAAGTCGCGGTCGGGCATGGCGTCGTCAAGGCGGACGAGCGTCCCGTCCGCGGTCCGCTCCACCGAGGCGCCCGCGGGCGACGCGGTCACCTCAGCCGCCGGCAGGAGCCGGAGGTCGAGAGAGGCGCGGTACCCGGGGTCCACGGCCGAGAGGAGCGGGTTCGCCTGGACGCCGGGGTGATCCTCGTCGCGGCGCACGTACCGCGGCCCGATCGTGACGGGGAGCCGCAGCTCCCATCCCTTCGGCACGGCCCGGGCGAGGAGCGTGACGGTCGTCTCGACCACGACGTCCGTGTCGGGCGGGATGCCGGTGAGGTGGAGGGTGAAGACGTCCGGCGACTCGCGCGTGACCAGGGCGGCCTTCTTTCCGCTTTTGAACGCCCCGTCGTACTCCCGCTCGGCGGCCTTCCGCTCGGCCAGGCGGGTGCCGACCGTCTCGTCGCCGAAGGTGGCGACGACGCCGGTGACGGCCGCGTCGCCGGGGAGCGGGAACCGGTAGACGGCCTCGATCGGGCGGTCCATCGCCCTGCGGGCGAACCGGAAGGTCTGCGTCAGGACGATGGATCCCACCGGCCCGTGGAAGGTGCCGGTGACGGACGTCGACCGGAGCGGGACGAAGAGATCCGTCTCCCCCTCGTCGCCGCGGATTGCGAGAACGCCGGTCCCCTGCGGGACGGTGTTCTCGTAAAAGACTGCATTGATCGCCATGGTACTCAATCCTCGGGCCTCTCTGCACGGGTGCTGCACGATCTCAGGTATTCGTCGATGTCGTCGTCGGTGATCCGGTAGGCCTTGCCGATGCGGTAGGCACGGAGCTCGCCGCGGCGGATCAGTTCGCGGACCAGCTCCTCCTTGATCTTCAGCCGCTCGGCCACCTCGGGGATCGCGTAGAAGTTCTGCTCCGCGAAGATGCGGCGCGACGGTGACGAACGGCGACGCCCGAGGGCGACCAGGTACTTCTCTCCCGGCGTGGAGGGCGTCTCGCCCTCCTCGTCATACGGAGGAGGCGGGGGGTTTTCGCGTGCGGTCATGATAGAGAGGCCCATTCAGATGTATTCAGGTAGAAACTGATACAAAACTGTATAAGTCGCTATAAGTATATAATAGTTTCTCATAAATCCCGCTCTGGATGCCGGAGTTGCCGGCACGGATCCCGCCCTGCCATGCATCGGGGTGGATCAGCGACCGGTTGGCAGCCGCTCCACCTCGACCAGGAGCGCGGCATGATCCGACAGCGCGTCCGGTCCCTTCCCCGCGAACGCGAACCCGTTGGATGCCCTGACGTACCCGGCACCGGCGATCCGGAAGTGTGGGCTGAAAAAGGCATGATCGAGCTGTCTTCCCCGCCCTCCACCTGGCGTCCAGTAACTCGACCCCGGGGGTTTCGCGTGATGCCAGCCTTCGGCCTCCATCCGCCTGAAGCGATCCCCGCACCGTGCCGGCGAATACGTCGGGTCGGTGTTGAAATCTCCGAGGATGACCGAGGGGTGAAGAAGCATCGCGCGCGCGACCGACTCGATCCAGTCCCAGCATTCACGCCGGCGCGCCGGAGTCCTGCTGTAGTCGGGAATGCGGAGCCCGAGAATGTCGAGTTCGAGGTCACGGGCACGGACATGCAGCACGTTGGAGGGGAGAGCAGGGCGCCGCCGACGTGCCGGCGGAAGACCGGGCGGCGATGGCTTCCGCCTGCCGGCGTCCCCCTGTGCATCGCGAGCCGCCGCCAGGGCGCTGCCCTCGACGGGCGCGAGACGGCGTGCGTCCCGACGCGGACGACGCGGAGGGTCTCGCCGCCGGCCCTGAACTCGCCGGCCTCGAAGGAGAAGTAGACGCCGCGGGCCGGCCAGCCGGTGCGGGCCGTGCAGCCGGCGAGGGCGCGGTAGCCTCCCTGTTGCTCGCGGAGGCGGTCGGGGAGGGTGGAGAGGCGGTCGAGATCGGCGTTCCTCTCCATCCGCAGGGAGATCGGGAAGATCCGCCGCCGTCTCCGCGCCTCCGGTTCCCGACCTCGAGGACGGGTGTCCCGGGCGCCTCCCTGACGAGCTCGCTCCGCGATGCATGCCCGGGGTCGCCGTTCCCCACCAGCTCGTCGATCTCCGCCAGGAGAGTGTTCGGGATCGAGACCGACGCGTATCCCCGCACCATCGATCGCCGCTGGCAGGGGCCGGGGGAAATGGGCTTACAATACCTGTACCCGACACAATCCGGGATCGGCAACAACCGGGAGAAGGTCATCATCCGCCGTGACGGCGATGGGTGCCGGCGGACCGCATGAACGGGGCGGGGACCTTCCGTCCGTTATCGTCTCGTCCTCCCGTGCCAGTTGTGCCAGATGTGCCACTTCCTTGAAAAGATCCCCATGGGAGAAGAGTACCGTAGAGAAAGTTTCCGGATCCGGCCGGCACATCTGGCACACGGCTCACTCTTCCCCGGGAGACTGCCGGGGAATTCGCACAATTCTTTCTGAAAATCGGATTCCACGCAATATTTCAGCGAATTCAGCCCGGGCCACCGATCCTATCGATCTGGCACAGCCCGGGCCGCCGGCAGGCCATCAGGTCCCCGATCGCCCCCGGGCACCGTTCCCGGATCTTCCCGGTCGCCCCGAGGATGTCGCCGGGCGGGTTGCGGTCCTGCCTTACAGCGGCACCGCTTCCTGCAGGAGGGTCACGCGGAACCGGTCCCGGAGCCTGCTGGCGAAGGCGACTTTCCAGGAGTATCCCGGGGAGATCCAGGAGCTCGCGCTGGATGGCCGCGTGGGTGAGGAGAGGCCGTCCGCGGAAGCGTATCGGGCGGTTCACCCGGGCCGGCGAGCGTCTCCGGCCCGTTTTTCTCAGGCGAGGTGGCCTGCTTCCAGAGCTGGTACCTCCGGGAGACCGCCTCGTCCCGCTGTCTTTTACAGCTCTCCGCCTGCGACGACGTGTTCCGCCTGACGGCCATTCCGCCGTACCCCCCTTCGCGTCCGCTCACCTGGTCGCTCATGCCGTCGCCATATTCCACGCCGCGCCTCCGCTCCTCGCCCCTCTCGCGATCGGGGCTCGTTCGCGGGCGCACGGCTGCTCCTGCCGCGGGTGGGCTGTCGGGCCTCGCGCGGCGCGGACCGCTTTCGCCACGTCCGGCGCCGTCTCGCTGGCGCTCGACCGCGCCGCCGGCAGGCTCGCTGAGGCCCGCGGGCCGGGTCGGTGTCCTGGCGACAGGCGACCGCTCGCCGACCTCGCCCGCGCCTGCCGGTGCGACCTGGTCCGGCTCGCTGGCCGGGCATCCGTCCCGTCCCCGCCCATCGGGAGGGGCTATCTTGCCGCGCCGAAGGCGCAACGAGGAGGGGGGAGCCGAGCGCAGCGAGGCGCGGGGGAGGGCTCCCCCTCTCCCGAAAATCCCGGCGAGCAGCGCAGCGGAAGCGAGCCGGCCGACTGACACCGCCGCGGGATCCCGTCGATGCCGCAGTACGCGCCGGCCAGCCCGCCGGAGATGGCACCGTCGTGTCCGCGTCGTCACCCAGAAAGCCTCGCGCAGTGGAATATCGAAAAAGGAAAGTAACAGGACACCCAGTTCCTCTTTCAGGAGACCGCACCGTCCCTATCATGACTCCCATACCCAGACCCCTCGAGGCGATCGAGGAAGCATTTGCCCGGAGGTTCAGCCACTTCGGCCTCCGCCTGCCCGACGAGAACCTGCGCGAGCGGCGGAAGGGCTCCCTCCCCTATGGCAGCGGCCGGCTCTACTACGTTTTCGGCGAGGAGGACGGCCGCGAGTACCTCGAGTACTACGCCTACCACCGGATGGGCGAATCCCACGGGCGCATCTGGGAGGACGGTACGCTGGAGAGCCTGCCCGAGCTCTGCTCGATGTTCGGCTTCGACCCGAAGATCCCCGGCGACAGGGAGCGGAAGGAGGCGGCGATGCAGAAACGCTACCGGGAGACCCTCGACGACCTGGTCGCCAGGGGCCTCTTCGACGACGAGCCGGTCCCGAACTCGCTCGCGATCAACAGTTACCTGGTGCTGCAGGGCGCGGACGACGGCAGCACCGACCCGTACGACCTGGAGCGGTTCGTCCAGGCGCAGCGACCTGTCTACCAGCAGGCCCTTTCCGAGCTGAGAGCCGGCCGGAAGAGGTCGCACTGGATGTGGTACATCTTCCCCCAGCTTGCGGGGCTGGGTCGCAGCCCCACCTCGCGGGAGTTCTCGATCAGGACCCTCGCGGAGGCCGAAGCGTACCTGCGGCACCCGGTGCTGGGTCCCCGGCTGGTCGAATGCGCCGAGGCGGTGCTCGCTGTCGAGGGCCGCCCGGCGCTCGAGATCTTCGGCTCCCCGGACGATCGGAAGCTGAGATCCTGCGCCACCCTGTTCGCACTCGTTTCCCCTCCGGGCTCGGTGTTCCACCGGCTCCTCGACAGGTACTTCCAGGGCGAGCCCGATGCCAGGACCCCTGCATTGCTCGGGCTCGACGGAGGTCGCGGACGATGAGCACCGACCGCGCGGCACAGAGACCTGCGGGACCCCCCGTCAACCACTCCCTGCGACGCGTCGCCCCATGCCAGCTGCGGTGATACCCCGGGCGCCCCTTTTCTTACCGTGGTACTTCGCCATCGAGGATAAGCCGGGTTATCTCAGAAGACTTGAGAGCGATATAAAATTAGAATGCTTATCTTAACGTGTGGCCAATGCCAGTGTGCCGATGGAGCAGACGAGCGATCGCGCCGGCCGGTACGTCCCCCAGCCGGAGGGCCACGCCGCCTTTCTTCCGAACCCGCTGCCGCCCGAGATCCGGTACGACGGCGAGCTCCAGTCCCTTCTCTCCGCCGCGGACCGCGCGATGGCCCGGCTGGACGGGATGAGCAGGGTCCTGCCCAACCCCGACCTCTTCATCGCGATGTATGTCAGGAAGGAGGCCCTGCTCAGCTCCCAGATCGAGGGGACGCAGGCCTCGCTCCGGGGCGTGCTCGAGGTGGAGGCCTCGCTCGAACCCGACGAGGACCTGGACGAGATCGGCGATGTGATCAACTATATCGACGCGATGCGCTACGGACTCGAAACGGTACAGGCCGAGCTCATCTCGGTCGCGCTGATCACGGAGATTCATTGGCTCCTGATCCGGAACACCCGTGGTGCCGATTGCTTCCCCGGCGAGATCCGGACGGTTCAGAACTACGTCGCACCTGCCGGTGCGACCTCGATTCATGAAGCGGTCTACGTCCCGCCTCCCCCCGCGGAGGTCGGCCGGGCCATGGCCGACCTCGAGGCGTTCATCCAGGCCGATGACCTGATCCCGCCACTGGTCCGGTGCGCGCTGATCCATTCGCAGTTCGAGACGATCCACCCGTTCCTCGACGGCAACGGGAGGGTCGGCCGTCTGCTGATCACGTTCTATCTCTGCTGGAAGGGGATTCCGTCGCGTCCGCTGCTCTATCTGTCCTTCTTTTTAAAGCGAAACCGGACGGACTATTACTCGCTCCTGAACCGGGTCCGGATGGAAGGGGCGTACGAGGATTGGATCGCGTTCTTCCTCCGCGGCGTGATCGAGGTCTCGCAGGAGGCGGAGCGGTCGGCGCGGGAGATCATCTCCCTCCGGGAGGCGGTCGTGGAGCGTCTGCTCGAGCACGGCGTCGGCGGGGCGAGCGCGGTGCGACTTGCATATTCCCTGTTCGAGCGGCCGATCGTGACCGCGGGGGACGTCAGGCGCCTGCTCGGCCTCTCGCAACCAGCCGCGAACGCGCTGGTGAACCGGTTCGTCGCGGCCGGCATCCTCCGCGAGACGACGGGCAAGCAGCGGTACAAGCGGTACGAGTTCCGCGAGTACCTCGCGATCCTGGAACGGGGAACCGGGATCCCTCGTGTATAGAGCAGGATCGGGCGGCGGCTCGAGCAGAGCTCATGTATCCATGACTCGCCCGAACGTCCTGCTCACAGGAGCGATCGTCGGGTTTGACACAACGCCCAGAGGCGATACGCCGGCGTGTTCGATACGCCCCCAGGAAAACGGGGAGCTCTCCTATTGTCGTTGTCGACCTCCCGTCTTTCGCCGACGGCAATTGGATCTTCTTTCCCGGCCGCTTCTTTCCGGTTCCGGTCTAGGGTATAGTGGCAAACTAGCCCCTAACCTCCATCTCTAATAACTCAAGAATGCGCTTCAATTTCATCTTATCGCTTTCCCTTCGGTTATTATATCTCCACACATACTCACCTAAATACAGGAATAA